>CANKUB010000088.1 GCA_947486575.1 Betaproteobacteria bacterium
CAAAGCGGAGGCGACCCGGAAACCCGATTCATCCGCATGGGCCAGCAGGGCGACCATCAATTTCTCTTTGACGGTCTCTACATGAGGCTTAACCAGCATGCTGGCTTCACCAATCCAGCCCAGAACCGTATCAATGCGCCGATGATCGACGGTAGTAGCTTATCTTTCCAGAACGGGATTATTGGTGTGTCTTTAGTTGCCATGTTTGTTCCGGTAGTAGTTATAGAAGCAGAGGTAATGTGCGGGCTAGGGGTCTTTCGTTATCGCATCGGAGTCCAGACGAGGGGTCTAGCAAAGTAGCATCAACTTGCATTACAAGGGCTTGCAAAATCACACCTTTTGCACCAGAGGCATTAACCATTGGCGCAATTCAGGAATGTCTCGCTGCACTGTCTTCCAAACGACAGCCACCGAAAAATAACCGTGTGAGACACGGTTGCGCATCAGATAAACGTCTTCCCACGGAATTTCGGCATGCTTCTGGGCAAATTCGGGATAGTGACGCGCTATGTTTCTGGCGGCTTCGCCGATAATTTCAACGTTGCGGATGACAGCATCCTGCACCAGGTCGTTATGCAGAAAGCCGGTTTCGTCAATATCTTCGGTATAGCGCTGGATACGTTCTATCGCTTGCAGCGATATGGGTGATGTAGTCATTGAGCCGCCGTTGGTCACGGCTCATACGGCCACGGTCTCTGACAACACGCTGTGGCGGAATGAGTCTGGCAGTGCCTTGGGGGTGAGTACATCCACCGACACACCGAGTATTTTCTGCAGGCGGTTCTGAATGCGGGCGATATCCATCAGGCTGGTCTCTGGTGTAGGGTCAACCAGCAAATCCAGGTCGCTCCCATCCTTGTCATCGCCGTGCAGTACCGAACCGAACACCCTCGGGTTGAGGGTACGATTTTCCACCACAACACGGCGGATGTCTTCACGATGCGATTGCAGTGCTTCAGAAGATTTCATTGCTGCTTTTAATATCAACAAAACGTATTGTTATATTACCCCAAGTCTCGCATGAGCTTAGACAATCAATGGATTAAGTCTCAGCACAACCCCTTAGCGTTTCGCCCGCCCCACCGCCCGCACCCAACCCGCGCGCAGCGCCTGCACTCGCTCCTGCGTCATCGCAGGTTCAAAGCGCCCCTCCATCTGCCACTGCGCATCGATTTCCCCGGCGCTTTTCCAGTAACCCACCGCCAGCCCCGCCAGATACGCCGCGCCCAGCGCGGTGGTTTCGGTGACGCGCGGGCGCACCACCGGCACGCCCATGATGTCCGCCTGAAACTGCATCAAAAAATCGTTGCGCGCAGCACCCCCGTCGACTTTGAGTTCGGCGATGGCGATGCCGGAATCGGCCTGCATCACATCCAGCACGTCCGCCGTTTGAAATGCAATGCTCTCCAGCGCCGCGCGTGCAATATGCGCTGCCGTGCTGCCGCGCGTCAGCCCGCTGATGCTGCCCCGCGCATGCGAATCCCAGTGCGGGCTGCCCAATCCGGCGAACGCGGGGACGAAATACACGCCACCGTTATCCGCGACGCTGGTTGCGAGCGTTTCAATTTCAGCCGCCGACTTGATAATGCCCAAGCCATCCCGCAGCCACTGTACCACCGCACCTGCGATGAACACACTGCCTTCAAGCGCAAATTGCGGCTGCTCGTCCGGTTGCGCAGCACAGGTCGTCAGCAATTTATTTTTTGATCGAACGATTTCGCTGCCGGTGTGCATCAGCATGAAACAACCTGTGCCATAGGTATTTTTTACGCTGCCAGGCGCAATGCAGCGCTGGCCAAACAGCGCCGCCTGCTGATCGCCAGCGATACCGGCTATGGGTATCGGCATGCCGAAAAGATCGCGCGCCGTGTTCGCCACTATATCGCTCGATGGCACCACGCGCGGCAACACACTACGCGGCACAGCGAATCTGTCCAGCAAGATATCGTCCCAAGCGCCAGTAGTCAGGTTGTAGAGCTGGGTACGCGACGCGTTGGAAGCATCCGTCGCGTGGGTGGTGCCGCCAGTGAGCTTCCACAGCAGCCAGGTGTCGATCGTGCCAAACGCCAGTCGCCCCTGTGCCACAAGATCGCGTGCGCCTACTACGTTATCCAGCAACCATTTAATCTTTGTCGCGGAAAAATAAGCATCGACCACAAGGCCCGTGCGGCGAGTGATATCCGGCGCGTGCCCTGCTTCCGTGAGTTCATCACAAAATCCAGCGGTGCGCCGGTCTTGCCACACGATGGCGTTATAAATCGGCACGCCGCTCACGCGATCCCACACGACCGTTGTTTCGCGCTGGTTGGTGATGCCAATGGCAGCGATGTCACGCGCACCCACGCCTGCCTTTACCAGGGCTTCCCGTGCAACGGCGAGTTGCGTGTCCCAGATTTCGATAGGGTCATGCTCAACCCAGCCTGGCTGCGGAAAAATCTGCTTGAACTCGCATTGCGCTACGGCGCGCGCCGTGCCCGCCTGATCGAAGACAATGGCGCGCGAGCTGGTGGTGCCTTGGTCCAGTGCGAGGATGAATTTCATTGAAATAGACAAAAGGTCGAACGTATTTTAATCACAGATGAACACAGATGTACACAGATGTACACAGATGAAAGTAAAAACCAAAAACCCGTAACTATTTGTTTTTATTAGATTATTTTATAGCAATTTGGATCTTGATTTTATCTGTGTTCATCTGTGTAAATCTGTGGCTAAAGGTTGTTGAACTTCTATCAGCTAAAATACGCACCTTCATTTGCTCCCATCGATCAAGGATTTTCAGTGAAACAAATCAATGTAGGCGTTATCGGCACCGGCTGGTGCGGTGGCATACGCGCGGAAACCTGCGCCATGAATCCGCTGGTTAAAGACTTGCACGTGGTCGAAACGCGCCCGGAACGGCTGGTCGAAATCGCCGCAAAAACCCAAGCCAAGTCTGCCACAGCCGATTACAAAAACGTCATCACGCGCGATGATATCAACGCAGTATTCATTTCCGCCACGCCGGAAGCACTGCATTACCCGATGGCGCGTGAGTGCCTGATTTCCGGCAAGCATGTGTTTCTGGAAAAACCGATTGCCATTGAACTGCACGAAGCGGATGAACTGAATTATCTGGCCAAAACGAATAATCTGAAGTTCAGCATTGGCTATTCGCAGCGTTTCAATCCGAAATTTGCCTACGTCAAGCAAGCCCTGCGCGATGGCACCCTGGGCAAACCTGTCAGCGCGCTGGTCAGCCGTCACATCGGACGTGGCTTGGGCAAAAAAATAACCGGCCGCTCCAAACTCTCACCCGCCGCGATGGAAGCCACGCACGACCTCGATTTCGTGATGTGGTGTCTGCAACCCGCCAAGCCGATTCGCGTGTATAGCACGGTGAACTATGGTGCAATGCGCGAATCCACTGGCGCGGATATCCCGGACACACAATACATTACCGTCACGTTTGATAACGGTGTGTCCTGCGTGGTGTGCGCGGGCTGGAGTTTGCCGCCCGCCTACCCGAATTTCTCAATGACCTGGATTGAAATGATCGGCACGGAAGGCGCGCTGATCATTGACGACACACATCGCGACACGCAACTGACCACCATGAAATCCGGCATCGTGCACCCCATGTCCACCATGCCCGGCGAGCCGGTCGAGCACACCTACGCCGGCCCGATGGCGGCTGAGACGGTGCATTTCCTGGAAGCCGTAGCCTGCGACCGCCCGGTGCTGGTTACCGGCGAGGAAGCACGTGACGTGATGGAAGTTTATATCGCCGCTGACCTTTCCGCCGAGCGGCATGAACCGGTGAGTTTGCCGTTACCGGAATCGCGGGCTGCTGCTGCGGCAGCGCGTTAACGTCAAACCCTTTTTAGCCACAGATTGACACAGATGAACACAGATTAAACCCGGGGCCGGGGTATCTGTGTCAATCTTTGGCAAATGTTTTTTGAATTGGATTTAGCATGAAAAAAAACCCCAAAAAAATTGGCCTTGCCATTATTGGTGCAGGTCGTGTCGGACTGATCCGCGGTGAACTTGCAGCGCGCCACCCGTCTGTCGGCTGGATCGGTATCGCCGAAAAGCAGCCGGAACGTGGCGAAATCGTCGGCGAGAAATGTCATGCCGATTTCATCACTACGTCGTACCAGGACCTGTTGTCGCGGCCTGAAGTCAACGCCGTTATCGTCTGTACTGATGAACATTTGCATGTCGATCCCGTCATCATGGCGGCCGAGCGCAACTTGCCACTGCTGATCGAAAAGCCGCTGGCGACCGACCTGGCAGAATCCGCAAAAACCTTGGCCGCCATAGAAAAATCCGGTGTCGATGCCGTGATTGGTTACACCCAACGCTTCCGCCGCCGCTGGCTGGTAGTCAAAGAGAAGGTGAAGACCGGCGCGCTGGGCGACGTAACCATGGTGACGTCACGTGCTTTTATGAACCGGCTGGTCGCCATCGACAACTACAAGCGCAGCAACAATCGCGCTCAAGTCACACCAATGGTGATTTCGGGCACGCACGCGCTGGATATCGTGATGTGGTGCATGGAAGCCAAGACGCCGGTTGAAGTCTACGCGCGCTCGGTCAACAAGGCACTGGGCAAAACGTGGCAAGGTGTCGATGGCACCGCCTATACCATCACCTTTAGCGACGATTCAATTTACCACGGCATGATTTCATGGGGTCTGCCAGAAGTCTGGCCCGGTGCCGTGTACTCGCTGGAGGTCGGCGTGGTCGGCACTGAGGGCGTGCTGACCATCGACGACACGCATCGCGATATGGTGCTGGCCACAAACTTGATCCAGGCCGAAGGTTACGCACCCGACAAACGCCGTCACGTGGATTTCCTGACGAGCTATCCTGTCGGCGACATGGCGCTGGGCGAACTGCGCGGACCGATGCGCGAAGAAACCAACTCGTGGCTCAATCGCGTATCGCTCGGCGTTACTACGCAACATGCCACGGCGCAAGAAGGACACAATCGTTTAATGCTGACCAAGGCAATTGATCTGTCGGCAAGACTGAAGCGTCCGATAGCGCTGCCGATCACACCCGAAGATGAAAAGATGATGGCGTAAGGCGATCTGGCGCCGTCGCCTGCTCAAAACATAAAAGCGAGGAGATAAAAATTTTAAATACCATTAAAAAACAAATACTTACAGCGCTATCAGGCGCGCTGATCACCGCTTCGGCAGCGGCACAGGATTACCCTAATCGCACGCTGCGCATGGTGGTACCGTTCGCCCCCGGTGGTGCATCCGATTTTGTCGGGCGCATCCTGCAACCGCGTTTTTCCGAATTGCTGAAACAGCAAGTGGTTGTTGATAACCGTGCCGGCGCCTCTGGCAATATTGGCGTTGAAGTAGCAGCCAAGGCCAACCCGGACGGCTACACTTTTTTGCTGGGCAACGTCGGCACCATGGCGATCAACGCCAACATCTTCACCAAGTTTCCCGTGAAGCCGCTGAACGATCTGGTGCCGGTCACACAGGTAGTCGATGTGGCAGGCAGCCTGGTATTGCACCCGGCGCTTCAACCGAAAAGCGTCAAGGAATTTATCGCGTATCTCAAAACCAACCCCGGCAAACTCAACTACGGCTCGCCCGCACCGAGCAGCGCCAACAATCTGGAAATGCTGATGTTCATGATGGCGACCGGCACGCAGGCACAGCAAGTGAACTACAAAGGTGGCGCCGGACCGGCGATGATTGGCCTGCTGGCCAATGAAGTGCAAGCCATGTTCGTCACCTTTTCGTCCGCGGTCACCTATGCAAAAAACGGTCGCGTACGCATGATTGGCACCGTTTCACCCGAGCGCATCCCCGCTATGCCCGATGTACCCACCATGCGTGAGCAAGGCCTCGATATGGCCGTCGGCTCGTGGCAAGGTGTTTATGTGCCCAAGGGCACACCTGCGCCGATAATTAAAAAATTATTTGAGGTCGCGCACGAAACCATGCGCCACCCCGACGTTGTGAAACGCATGGTCGATAGCGGCGTCACCATCGTGACCAGCAAGTCGCCTGAAGAATTTGGCAGATTCTGGAAAGGCGATCACGAGCGGTTTGCCAAAATCGTCAAGGACGCGAAACTACCCACGGATTAGCGCGCATGCACTTTATGGCGTGTATTTCGATAGCGTTGCAGCAAAATGTCAGGATTTAGCCAACGCAGCGCAATTCTCCGCAGCACACGTATTTTTTCGTAGCGCAACTTTTCAAAAGGAAAAACCATGTCAGCCAAACCAATGCTTTGCAGCTTTAAAACATGCCCTTGGGTGCAGCGCGCCGCGATCGTATTGCGCGCAAAGAACATTGAATACGATATCACCTACATCGACCGCAATAACCGCCCAGACTGGTTTCTGAAAATATCACCGCACTCCAAAGTGCCAGTGCTGCGCATCGGCGAGAACGACGCACTGTTTGAATCCAACGCCATCGCCGAATACCTGGATGAAACGGCAGCGCCGCAACTGCATCCGGCAGATGCGCTCACGCGTGCGCGCAATCGTGCCTGGACCGATTACGTGTCCACCTTCGCCAGTGCAATATCCACAACCATGTATTCGGATTCGGAAGACGAATTCACCAAAAAATCCGAGAAGATCGGTGATGTATTCGGCAAGCTCAACGACGCCCTCGCCAAGCGCGGTAACAGCGGCCCCTTTTTCAACGGCCCGAAAATGTCACTGGTTGATGCGGCTTACGCGCCGTTCCTGCAGCGCTATACCTTCATGAACGCCTTGCGTCCGCTCGGCATCATCGAAAAATATCCGCACCTCAAAGCCTGGCGCGATGCGCTTCTGGCCTCGCAAGCCGTGAAAACATCCACCGTCGCCAACATCGAAGCCGTGTGGCAGGAAAATCTGATCATTAACAAGCGCTGGCTGGCCAAGTATGTGTCGAACGATGTTTTGGGAGCGGCAGCAGCCTGACGCTATTATTGCAATAAAAACAATAGGTTAGAATGTTTATTTGCAATGCCGGATAGCCGCCCTAAGCCACCACCGCCACGGCCTCAACCTCTACCAGAAACGCACTTGCCGCCAGCGCCTGCACGCCCACCAGCGTGCTCGCGGGCGGGTTCGCCTTTGACACATACTTTTCCCGCACCGATTGCAGCAGCGCCCGGTGCTCCGGCTGGTAATTGACGACGTAGACGGTGAGCTTTACCACGTCAGAAAACGATGCGTCGGCCGCCGCCAGTGCCGTTCTGATATTTTTGTAAACCTGTTCGGTTTGCGCCAGCAGGTCGCCTTTGCCGATGAGTTGGCCTTGAGCGTCCTGTGAAACTTGCCCGGAAATATACAGCGTCCTGCCGCCACTGACACTGACCACTGGCGTATACGCGCCCGGTTTTACCAGACCTTCCGGATTGATGAACTTCTTTTCCATAGCCACCTCGCAGAAATCGTTGGAGAGTTCCAGCCAAAGTCTACTCCATTCCACTGTCCGGAATGCACGCCCTTCCATGCACTTGCGCAGGTTGCGATGCGCCGTTACATTCAGGAATAGCGCAGCGTCTGCTGCAGCACGCCCTGTCTATTCGCATCCATTCAAAAAAGAGACATTCAGCCATGACAATCTGGACTAAAGACCAGATGGCATCGATACACACGATGCTCAATCCCAAGTCGCTTGCCATTGTGGGCGCAACGCCGCGCCAGCAATACGGCGGGCGCATGCTTAACGCTGCGTTGAAAATGAAAGGCCGCGTCAATGTTTACGCGGTGAATCCAAAATACGACGAAATTCTTGGCGTTAAATCCTACAAGAGCATTACCGAGCTGCCTGAGACGCCGGATGTCGTTGCCGTAGTCGTGCCTTACAACCACGTGCTCGCGACACTCAAAGAGGCACACGCCAAAGGCACGCGCGCAGCCATCGTAATTTCGGCGGGTTTTTCGGAACGCGGCGTAAGCGACCGTGCCGACCTTCAGGGTGAGGTAGCCCAATTCGCGCGAGAATCTGGGCTGCGCATCAGCGGCCCCAACTGCCTCGGCCTTGCCAACATACGCGACGATATCTGGCTGACTTCATCGAGCCGCGGCAGTTCGGGCGTTGCCGGTACCGTGGGGCTGGTCTGCCAAAGCGGCGCAACACTTTTCGGGCCATTCCTCGCGCGGGCGGCAGATTCGGGCATGGGCCTCAGCTACGTAGTGTCCACCGGCAATGAAGCCGATCTGGATTTTTCTGACTTCGCGCGTTACCTGCTGGATGACGAAGGCACCACGGTTATTGCAGGCTTTGTCGAAGGTTTCAAGAACGCGCAGAAATTTATCGAAGTCGCCAAAATCGCTGCCGAGCGCGGCAAGCCTATTGTGCTGATTAAAATCGGACGCTCCGATTTGGGCAAACGCGCTGCCAGCTCACACACCGCTGCGCTGACTGGCAGCGATGCGCTGTACGACGCCATTTGCAAGCAGTACGGTGTGATACGCGTGCCGAGCTACGATGATCTGCTGGAAGTTTCGCATCTGCTGGCGCAGTCGAAGAAACCCAAACGCCCCGGCATTGCAGTAGTGTCACACTCTGGCGGCATATGTTCGCTTACGGCTGATATGTGCGGGCAACAAGGTCTGGATTTGCCGCCGCTCAGCGAGAATGCGCTGGGCGTGATCAATGGCATCCTCAAAGGTTTTGGCTGGGCCGCCAATCCTGCGGATGTGACGGGCAAGGCAAACGGCGACGCTTTTCCTGAAATCATGAATGCGATGATCAATGAACCTGACGTCGGCACACTGGCAATAGCCAGTGCGGGCAAGGAACAACAAACGGATCAAATCATCGCCTTGCGCAAAACGACGGAAAAGAACGTCGCATATATGTGGACCGGAACGCGCGATGCCAGCCCCGCGCTGACGAAGCTCAAGCAAGCGGGCGTACCGCTGTTTTATACGCCCGACTCCCTCGCACGCGGTTTGCGGCACTTGATCGATTATCACACATGGCATGACAAGCGCTTGCAGCAAGGCTTCGCATCCACACCTGCGATCACCGCCGCGCAAACAGAAACGCTCGCCAAGTTAAAAGCGTTGAAACGCAGCGTCTTGTCTGAATCCGAGAGCAAGCAACTCATCGCAGCATGGGATGTTCCGGTCTCCATGGAAGTCTGCGCCAAGGATGCCGACGCCGCTGTTAGGGCCGCGGATAAAATAGGCTATCCTGTTGTTTTAAAAGGCGATTCTCCAGATATTCCGCACAAGACGGAAGCCGGCATCGTTCGCCTGAATCTACGCAATGCCGAAGAGGTACGCGCAGCCCATGCAACCATCCTGACGAATGCCAAATTGCACGCGGCCAACGCCAACCTGAATGGCGTATTGGTGCAAGAGATGGTGACCGGCGGCGTCGAAGTCATTGTCGGCGTTTCGTATGATGCGCAACTCGGCCCGACCTTGTTGTTCGGCACCGGCGGTGTCATGGTTGAAGTCTACAAAGACGTAGCCATGCGCCATTGCCCGATCACTCCCACCGAGGCGCACGAGATGATCAATGAAGTCAAGGGTGCAAAGCTGCTGCAGGGCTTCAGAGGCAAGCCCGCCTGTGATGTGGATGCGCTCGCCGACGTGCTGGTGAAGGTATCTCATCTCGCTGTAAACCTCGACGGCCAATTGGCTGAACTCGATATCAATCCCTTGCTGGTGCTGCCCAAAGGGCGAGGCACGAATGGCGGTGTTAAAGCCGTCGACGCATTGGTAGCACTTAAAGGTTAAGACATGCCCCTGCCCCGCCCCGTTGCACGCAAATTGCATCACAACCGTATCATCGATTGCCGTGGCTATAAACGCGATGATGGCCTGTGGGACATCGAAGGCCGCCTGACCGACACCAAGGCCCACACTTGGTATGACCGCGTCGGCAGCCCCGATCTGCCTGCGGGCTACCCTGCGCACGATATGTCGATCCGCCTCACCATCGACATTGATATGAATATCAAGGAATGCGTATCCGTTACCGATATCGGCCCGTACCGGCTCTGCGGCAACATCACGCCGAACTTTGAAAAGCTCAAGGGTATGCGCATCACGCGTGGCTGGACGCGCGCGCTGAAAGACATCATCGGCAATGCACATGGCTGCACGCACCAATGGGAATTGCTGGGCCGCATCGCTGCCGTGGCTTACCAGACCACAAATTCGACACGGCAAAAAACGCGCCAGCACAAAACCGGTGAAATGCCACGCACCTTCAACACCTGTCACATGTACACCCCCGAAAGTGACGAAACCTTGCGCCGCTGGCCGGAGCTCTACACCGGGCCGAAGCAACGCGAGACATTACCCAAAGTTTCATAAGGAATCATCATGTCAAATCCGCATCTGAACCATCTGCTGCAACTCGCCGACATGCCCGCGTCCACAGTCGACAATGTAGAAATCACCGGCTCGGAATTTCTGCTGGCTACGCCTTACAAATTTGTCGGACCAGGCGCAGCCTGCATTGCCGCCACCGGACTAGCTGCCGCCGAATTATGGAAACTCAAAACCGGCCGGTCGCAAAAAGTTACGCTGGATACCTACGCCGCCGCCGCTGCACTGCGCAGCCCGCGCTATCTGAAAATCGACGGCAAGCGTCCCGAAGAGGACGGCGCAAAAGTCACCGGTTTTTATCAGTTGAAAGACGGTCGCTGGATTTATCTCCATTGCAACTTTCCCAACGTGCGCGATGGCAACCTCAAGGCTGTGGGCGCACCGATGGACAAGCATGCCGTCACCAAGGCGGTAGCCAAACGCGAGGGCCTTGAGCTGGAAGCAGCCATGTTCGCGGCTGGCGGCTGCGGCGGTTTCATCCGCAGTGAAGCGGAGTGGGAAACCTGTGCCCATCAAAAAAGCGCCGCACAGATTCCGCTGTTTGACATTGTAAAAATCGGCGAAGCGCCACCACAACCATTACCGGCAGGCGATCGCCCACTGTCCGGCGTGCGCATGCTCGATCTCACGCGCGTGCTTGCGGGGCCATCCTGCGCCAAAGCATTTGCCGAGCACGGAGCGGACGTGATGCGCATTACGCGTAAAGACCTGCCCGATCTGGGGCCACCTTCGGATGTGGACACCGGTATCGGCAAGCTGCAGGCGCACATTGACATGCGTGATCCAGCGCAGGCTGAAACCATGCGCGGCCTGGTGAAAGACTGCGACGTGTTCCTGCAAGGCTATCGCCCCGGCGCGCTCGCCGCACGCGGGCTGTCGCCGGAGGCACTGGCGGCGACGCGGCCCGGCATTGTGTATGTAACGCTTTCCGCATGGGGTCACGAAGGCCCGTGGAAAGACAAGCGCGGCTACGACACTGTGGTGCAGTCCTTCAATGGCATGGCATGGCGTCCCAACAATGAGAAACCGGCCTTTCTGCCCGGTTCACCACACGATTACATCGCGGGGTATCTGCTGGCCTTTGCGACCATGGTCGCGCTGCATCGCCGTGCCACCATCGGCGGCAGTTGGCTGGTGCGCACGTCGCTGGTTGGCGCAGGCGAATGGTTTCGTGGCATGGGCCGCTATTCCCCTGCCGAATATCAAAACCTGCCAGCGGAATTCCCGCCTGAAGTGATGAAGCGGCTGCTGATGGAGCACAATTCACCTTGGGGCCGCGTGACGCATCTGGCACCTGCGGTTCAGCTCTCCGAGACACCAGGCCGTTGGGTAAGGCCTGCTTCACCGCGCGGGTCGCATGCACCGGTGTGGCCTGCGCGAGAATAGTTTTATGGCGATCAAACTACGCAAACTCAGTTACGGCCTCGGTGCCGAAATCTGCGACATCGATGTCGCCGCACCCATGAGCGAATCTGCGTTTGGCGAAGTACACCGTGCGTTTTTGGATCACGGCATTCTGCTGTTTCGCAATCAAGATATCACGCGCGAGCAGCATCTCGAATTCAGCCGTCGATTTGGTGAACTCGACCGGCACGATGCCTTCCCCAGCGACCGTCATCCCACCATACCCGAATTGATGCTGGTCACCAATGAACCGCAACCCGATGGCACACCATCGGTTTCGCGCTATACCGGGCGGCGCTGGCACACAGATATGTCGCATACGCTGGAACCGTCGCTGGGCTCGCTATTGCGCTGCTGGACAATCCCCGGTGTTGGCGGCGACACGATGTTCGCTAACATGAGCCTGGCTTACGATGCATTGTCACCCGGCATGCAAAAGCTGACTGCCCATTTGCACGGTGTCCATTTTTCCGGCGGACGCAAGCTTGATTCCACATCTGCCGACCAAGCACACGCCGAGGAACAAATGAAAATCAGCCCGCCAGTCGCGCATCCTGTCGTGCGCGTACATCCCGAAACCGGACGCAAAGCAATTTACCTCGGCGAAAAAGTCAAACGCTTCGACGGCATGACCGAGAACGAAAGCAAACCGCTGATTGAGTACCTCAACCGCCACGCGACTAAACCGGAATTCGTCTATCGCCATCAGTGGCGCGAAAACGATATCGTGTTGTGGGACAATCGCTGCACCATGCATATGGCGCTGGCGGATTTTGATCAGACGCAGCGGCGGCACATGGAGCGCACAACCGTGGTTGGCACGCCTTCGGGCTATGTCGCTGCAATCGCATAACCCGCGTAACTATTTTTTTTAATTTAGAAATTTATAACCATGATTATCGATTGCCACGGCCACTACACCACCGCGCCCAAAGCGCTCAAAGCCTATCGCGACCAACAGATTGCGGAACTGACTGACGCATCCAAATCCGCAGCAGCGCCCAACCTTAAAGTCAGCGACGATGAAGTCCGTGAGTCAATTGAGAAAAATCAGTTGCGTATCCAGCGCGAACGCGGCGTGGACATGACAATATTTTCGCCACAGGCTGGTGCGATGGCGCATCACATCGGCAACGAAACCACCAGCAAACACTGGACGCAGGCGTGCAACGACATGATTCATCGCGTGTGCACGCTGTATCCCAAAAATTTCACCGGTGTATGCCAGTTGCCGCAATCGCCGGGCGTGAATCCGGCGAACAGCGTGGCCGAACTGAAACGCTGCGTGCAGGAACTCGGCTTCGTCGGCTGCAACATCAATCCTGATCCTTCGGACGGCAACTGGAGCGGCCCGCCGCTCACCGACAAAAGCTGGTATCCGCTGTATGAAGCGATGATCGAACTGGACGTGCCGGCCATGGTGCATGTCAGCATGTCGTGTAACCCGAATTTTCATGCCACCGGCGCGCACTACATCAACGGCGATACCACCGCATTCATGCAGTTCATCCAGGCGGATTTGTTCAAAGACTTGCCGCAACTCCGATTCATCGTACCGCATGGCGGCGGCGCAGTGCCGTATCACTGGGGCCGTTATCGTGGTCTGGCGCAGGACATGGGCCGTCCGCCGTTGTCTGAACTGCTGAAGAATGTTTATTTCGACACCTGCGTCTATCATCAGCCGGGTATTGATTTATTGCTCAAGGTGATTCCGCACGACAACGTTCTGTTTGCCTCGGAAATCGTTGGCGCGGTGAAAGGCATCGATCCCGAAACCGGACATTATTTTGACGACACCAAACGCTATATCGAATCGGCGAACGTAGCCGCCGAGTCACGCAGCAAGATATTCAGCGGGAATGCACTTAAAGTTTACCCGCGCCTGAAACAGCGCCTGCCGGGCTAACGAAAAATTCTCCACCTTTAACACTACGGATAAATAACATGCCACCCAACGACCTCTCGCATCCATCCCTCGACGCGCACTGGATGCCTTTCACCGCCAACCGCGCATTCAAGGCCGCACCGCGCATGCTGGTGGGCGCCAAGGACATGCACTACGTCACCGACGATGGCCGCCAAGTGCTCGATGGCACTTCGGGCTTGTGGTGCGTGAACGCGGGACATTGCCGTACGAAAATTGTCGAAGCCGTGCAAAAACAGGCCGCAAGTATGGATTACGCACCCGGCTTTCAGATGGGGCATCCCGGCTCATTCCGCGTAGCGACACGCCTGGCAAAAATGCTGCCAGGCGATCTCGATCATGTGTTCTTCTGCAACTCCGGCTCGGAGGCCGTAGATACCGCGCTGAAAATCGCGCTGGCGTATCACCGCGTGCGCGGCGAAGGGCATCGCAGTGTGTTCGTGGGCCGCGAGCGCGGTTATCACGGTGTGGGCTTCGGCGGCATCTCCGTCGGCGGCATGCCCGCCAACCGCAAAATGTACGGCAGCATGCTGCCGCGCGTAGATCACCTGCCCCACACCCACAACCTCAAAGAAAATGCCTTCAGCCGTGGCGTGCCAAACTGGGGCGCACATCTGGCGGATGAACTCGAATCGCGCATCATCGCCACCCACGATGCCTCCAACATTGCTGCGGTAATCGTCGAACCCATGGCCGGCTCGGCGGGCGTGCTGATTCCGCCGATGGGCTATCTCAAGCGCCTGCGCGAAATCTGCGACAAATACAATCTGCTGCTGATATTTGACGAAGTCATCACCGGCTTTGGCCGCACCGGTTACGGCTTCGCTGCCGAAACGTTTGGTGTAATACCCGACATCATGACCTTGGCCAAAGGCATCACCAACGCCATGGTGCCGATGGGCGCCGTCGCCGTGCGTAAAGGCATTTACGATACCGTAGTCAACAACGCGCCGCCCGATACGGTGGAGCTGTTTCACGGCTACACCTACTCCGGCCACCCGCTGGCCACCGCAGCCGCCGAAGCCACCCTCGATGTGTACGAGGAAGATAACCTGTTCGCCCGCACCCGCGAAATCGCGCCCTACTTCGAGCAAGCCATACACGCCCTGCGCGAAATGCCCAACGTCATCGATATTCGCAATATCGGCCTGGTGGCAGGCATTGAGCTTGAACCCAAAGCGGGCAAGCCTACCGAGCGCGCATTCAAAACGTTTTTGAAATGCTTTGAAAAAGGCGTGCTGATACGCACTACCGGCGACATAATTGCTTTGTCACCGCCGTTAATTATCAACAAGCAGCAGATTGATGAATTGGTGGGCGTGCTGGGGGATGCACTGCGGGAGACTGGGCGCGATTAGCGGTATCTCAATAATCGCGCGAATGGGCATTACGCGCGGTAATACCAAATTTTCCTCTTGGAACATGATGTGATTGCACAGCCAATAGACCCAGCAAAACCCCGTAAGGCAGCAACAGTAATGTTGCTGCGCGACAGCGACAACGGCATGGAAGTCTTCATGATCGTGCGTCATCAAAACAGTGATGTGCATGCGGGCGCGCTGGTATTTCCGGGCGGCCGGGTGGACGATGAGGATTACGAACTTGCGGCTGATGCCGCTGTGTTTCCACCGCTTGCCGGTGTGGACGCAGACATGGCGGCATTGCGCGTGGCTGCCGTGCGCGAGACATTCGAGGAATGCGGCGTGCTGCTGGCGCGCGCGCGGGGCGATAGTGGTGCCAGTGGTGACGCGGCGCTGGTCAGTGCCGCCCGCCTGCGCGAGATCGAGGCCACGCACCGCGCCGCGATGATGCGCAAGGAGCGCACCTTTGGCGCCATTCTCGCGGCCGAGAACCTGGTGATTGCGTCCGATGCCATGGTTTATTTTGCAAACTGGATCACGCCGGAACGTTCCGCCAAGCGCTTTGACACGCATTTTTTTCTGGCCGCCGCACCGTCAGATCAAATTGCCCTGCATGACGGCCACGAGGCGGTAGATTCGGTGTGGATTGCGCCCGCCACCGCACTGGAACGCGCCAAAGCGGACGTCTATCAATTGCGTTTCCCGACGCAGATGAACCTGCAGAAACTGGGCCGTCACGCGTTGCCTGCGGCGGCGATGGACGTCGCACGCGCAAGCCGGGTTGTCACCGTGATGTCGAAACAGGAGAAGACCGCCGACGGCAAGCGCATGTTGCGGCTGCCGCTGGAAGCCGACTACGGCGGCGAATTGTTTGAGCCGCTGTTCTAGGCGCTCCAACCTACGCCATCCTGCCTTCATAAAGCGTAATCGGCGGATACGCTTTTGGGTCAATCAGCACATCGATCAACGTTGTTTGAGGCGAGCGCATTGCGCGTTCCAGCGCCGGTTTGAAATCCGCCGGTTTTTCAATGCGCACACCTTCACAGCCACACGCGCGGGCGATGGCGGCGTGATCCACTGGCGCGAATTGGCAGGCATCGGTGTGATTGCCATACATCACTTCCTCGGCATGCCATTGATACCCAAGTATTTGATTATTAATAACAATTAATATTACCTTGGTTTTCATGCGCACGACGGTTTCGAGCTCTGACCACATGTGCGCAAACGCGCCATCGCCGGTGATGCAAATCACCTCGCGCGACGGATGCGCGATTTTCGCGCCGATGGCCGCCGGAAAGCCCCAGCCCAAACCGGCCAATCCGCGCCCGGTGAGAAAGCGTTGGCCCGCATATTCAGCCGTCAGATAATTCATCGCCCAGATGGATGAGTAACTGGCGTCCGTTACGATTTGCACATCGCGCGTCATCACGCTGCGCAGGTCGTTCATCAGACGTTCGGGACGTACCGGCACTGCGTCGGATTTAAGCGTGTCGCGCGCTTCGCTTTGAAACGCCTTTTTGCCGGCGGCGATTTTTTGTTCTACCTCAGCACGCGCGTCCCGCCGCACAGTCATATCCAGACAAGCCAAAGCATCATTCAGCGCATGCAAAGTCACCTTGGCATCGCCTACCAGACGCAACGCCTCATAATTGCGTCCCACTTCCAGACTGTCAATATCGATGTGGATATAGCGCGCTGACTTGGGAAACAGCGTCCACGAATCTGTACCGTTCTGATTGGTGCGATCACCCACAAACAGCACACAGTCCGCACGATCTACCAGCGCACGCATATGCCGCGCCATGCCTCGCGTGCCCATGAAATAGCCGATCACGCCCATCGACAGCGCATGCGTCTCCGCCACCGCGCCCTTGCCCATGCTGGTGGTCGCCACCGGCAAACTGGCCGCTTCCTGCAATTCGGCCAGCACGTCGTGCGCAGCCGAAAGATGCACGCCGCCGCCCGCAACAATCAACGGGTACTTCGCCTGCGCCAACAGCTTTGCAGCTTCAACGATACGCGCGGGGTCAGCCATGCTGCGATCCAGCGGATAATTACCCAGCGACGCTCGCCGCTCCCCGCTTGTGTCCAGCGTTGCAGCCTCCAGCAGTAAATCCTGCGGAAACAGCAACACCACCGGCCCCGGTCGTCCGCTTGCCGCTGTGGTGAATGCCATATCCACGTAATCTTCGATGCGCGACATTTCACTGACGCGCTTCACCCACTTGGTGCAGCCGCGAAAAATATCGAAATGATCGAGTTCCTGAAACGCATTTTTGTCGGTCTGCGTGCGACGCACATCCTGCACAATGGCGACGATGGGCGCCGACGCCTTGAATGCTTCTGCCAGGCCCGGCGCCAGCAACGCCGCCGCAGGCCCGTTCTGCGCCGTGACCACCGCCACTTTTTGCGAGGCACGTGCATAACCATCCGCCATTGCTGCGCCCGCGTTTTCCGTGCGATAGGCGATCTGCCGCATGCCAAATTCCGGAATCACCAGCAACAGCGCCGAGGGCAGGCTTTGCCCGAATAGCACGTTCACGCCGTGACGTTTCAACGCACGCGCCAGAACATGCGCGCCGCACGGGTTGGGCAGTTTGAGTCCAGCGCTCGCGGTGACTTTGTCCGATACGGTATTCATAAAATCTCCTTCAGCGTGAGTGACTACTCGACTCTTTGCAGCCCGATGGACTTGATCAAGGTTGCAAATCGAGCGATTTCGGACTTCACATGGGCCAGCAGTTGCGCCTGGGTGCCTGGCTCCGGATCGATGCCTTGTTTTTTCAGGCGCTCCTTCACATCGGGCTGATTCATCACCACATTCACTTCTGTGTTGAGCCGCGCGACGATGGCCGCAGGCGTGCCACGCGGCGCCACCAGTGAGTTCCAGGTGTTGGTGCTGAATCCCGCAAGCCCGCCTTCCGCCACCGTGGGTATTTCCGGCGCCGACGCTGACCGTTTGGCCGAAGACACGGCGAGTATGCGCACCTTGCCCGATTGCCCGTGCGGCGCCATGCCTGAAATGCCGCCGAACATATACGCTACCTGCCCCGCCAGCAAATCATTCAGCGCAGGCCCGCCGCCTTTGTACGGCACATGCACCACATTAATGCCTGCCATTTGTCTGAACATTTCCCCTGCCAGGTGTGCACTGGTACCCACACCCGCCGACGCGAAACTCAGTTTGCCCGGATTGGCCTTAGCATGCGCAACTAACTGCCCGACGGTTGTAGCGGGTACGCTGGGATGCAGGGCCAATGCATAAGGCTGTGCAGCCAGCATGGAGATCGGCACAAAATCCTCAGGTCGGTACGGCAGCTTCGCCGACAGTGCCGGTGCCACGGCCAGTGTGCTTACCGTAGCCAGCAGCAACGTGTAACCATCGGGCGCGGCATGGGATGCGATTTCGGCGCCAATCACGGTAGCCGCACCACCGCGATTGTCGATCACCACGGATTGGCCCAAGCGCTTGCCCAGTGGATCATTAAAGCTGCGCGCCAGCATATCGTTCGGTCCGGCGGCTGGATACGGTACGATCAGGCGTATCGGACGCACGGGATACGACTGCTGGGCAAACGCAATACTGGCCAATCCCGCGCTTAGCACCGCTGACCATCGTTTTGCACCGCACATATCAACCCTCTCCCCGCACGCACCAAAAAAGGCAAGTATAGCGTGATGCCATGCGAGCGCTATAATTCTGCGAGACGCTGCCACACCACAAAGGAATAATTCAATGCCAGACAACGCACATCCCCACTTGCCCCTCTCCGGCGTAATCGTTCTCGATCTGACCCTCGCCCGCGCAGGCCCCACTTGCGTCCGCCATCTGGCTGACTGGGGCGCAGACGTCATTCGCGTCGAGCCGCCCTCCACGGGCGGCGAAGATGTCGTGGGCCGACGTAACGGTTCCGACTTTCAAAACCTGCACCGCAACAAGCGAGCCATTCAGCTTAATCTCAAAACCGAAGCAGGCTACAAAGTCTTTATGAAGCTGGTGGAAAAAGCCGATGTTCTGGTGGAGAACATGCGCGCGCCGGTGAAAGGCCGCTTGAAAATCGCCTACGATGATCTGAAAAAAGTGAACCCGCGCCTGGTTTACGGCAGCATCAGCGGCTTCGGCCAGACCGGGCCCTACCGTGAGCGCGGTGGTGTTGATCAAATCGCACAAGGCATGGGTGGCCTGCAATCGGTTACGGGTGAAGCCGGTCGTGGGCCAATGCGCGTGGGCATACCGATTTCCGATCTGTGTTCAGGCAGTTTTCTGGCGATGGGTATTTCGATGGCGCTTTTCGACCGCAGCCGCACCGGCGAAGGCCGCTGGGTACACACCAGCCTGCTGGAATCGCAGATTTTCCTGATGGATTTTCAGGCGTCGCGTTATCTGGTCAAAGGCGAGGTGCCGGGCCAAACCGGCAATGATCATCCGACGTTTACACCCACCGGCGTTTTCAAAACGAGTGACGGCTACATGAATATCGCCGCAAGTTCGGGCCGCTTGTGGGAGCGTTTTTGTGATGCCGTTGAAAAACCCGAATGGAAAGCCGAGGCACGATGGAGCAGCGCCGTAGGCCGCACTCAGGATCGACCTGCGCTGAATGCCGCGATTTCGGCGGTAACCCAGCACAAAACGGCCGCGCATTGGGTCGAGGTATTCGAAGCGGCTGGCATACCCGCAGGCCCCATCAACACCATGGACAAAGTGTTTGCCGATCCGCAAGTGCAACACATCGGCATGGCTGCGCCATTGAAAACTAAATTGTTTGGCGATACAAAGTTTGTAGCGTCGCCGCTGAATTTTCATGGCATGCC
>CANKUB010000089.1 GCA_947486575.1 Betaproteobacteria bacterium
CAAGTCGATGAATGCGCCGAATGTGGCCACCTCATGCCGACCCCAGCAGGACAGGACAAATTGCAGCGTTGTCTCCACGTATTCTCTGGAATGCTCGACATCCCCAGAAAATCGTAACGCTATCGTTTCAATCCGCTAAAGTCACACCAAAAGTTCAACTATACCCTTACACGCCTAATGCGTAACAGGGCCGCCGCGGATCGGCAGCGCCTTCCAGCAAGCCATTGTCACTGTTTACGCGTATCGCACACACCGCACCGGCGCGCCATTCGAGGTCTTGCCATGGCGCGACCTCGTGGCCGAGTTTGGCGAGTTGATCGAACACGCTTTTGTCGAAACGCGATTCAAGGTTGAGCCGTCCTGGATGATAGGCGTGTGGCTCGGATGAACTGGGAAAGCTGTAGGTGGCAAAACGCGGTGCCTCGACGGCGGCCTGCGGTTCCATGCCCCACAGCACAATGTTGAGGAACACCTGTGTCATGGCTTGCGGCTGAATGTCGTTGCCGGGTGAGCCGAAGGGCATGAACACTTTGCCGTCTTTCATCGTCAGGGCAGGGTTGGGTGTCAAGCGAGGGCGCTTGCCGGGCGCCATCACGGCCGGATGCTGCGGATGTGTCCACGATTGCGAGCCGCGTGAGGACGGACAGAAGCCAGTGCCGGGGATGACCGGCATGGCACTGGAGCCGTCGCTGGGCGTGGCTGCGAACGCGTTGCCGTGTTTGTCGATCACGCATACGAATGACGTGTCTGCGGGTGGGTTGGGGTCGCCCGGTGTGACGGGCGGCAGCGGAATCATCGGCGGGTACCCGGCAATGTCGCCGGCGGCTGGCAAACCCGGCTCGGCGGCGTCCGCGCGGATGAGCTTGCGGCGTTGTGCAGCGTAGTCTGCTGACAACAGCGTGTCGAGCGGCACTTGCACAAACTTGGGGTCGCCGTAATAACGCTGGCGGTCGGCAAACGAGAGCTTTAGTGCCTCGGTAATGGTATGCACATAGGCAGCAGAGTTGTGGCCCATGGCTTTGAGGTCAATGCCCGACAGCAGGTTCAGCGTTTGCGGCAGCACTGGCCCTTGTGACCACGGCCCGCAGGCGTAAAGATCGATGCCGTGAAACTGCGTGCGCAGGGGTGTTTCGAAGCTTACCTCGTAAGCGGCAAGATCGTCCGCAGTGACCCAACCGCCGTTGTCCTTGTGGTACTGCGCGATTTTTTTGGCGATATCGCCTTGGTAAAACGCATCTCGTGCGGCTTGAAGTCCCGCAGCGCGACCCTTGTGTTTGTGCGCAGCCTCTTCATCGGCCATGTATTGCAGCGAAGCCGCAAGCTCGGCTTGCACAAAGCGTTCGCCGACGGCGGGTGGCCGTCCGTTGGGTAAAAACACCGCCGCGCTTGACGGCCAGCGTCGGTAGCTGTCTTCATGATCGGCGATATATTCCTGCATGAAGCCATGCATCGCGAAGCCCTCGCGTGCGAGCCGTGTGGCCTCCCGCGCAACTTCGCCAAAGCTCATGGTGCCGTAACGTGCCAGCGCCATGATCCATGACGCAGGCGCGGCGGGCATTACCGTGCGCAGAATGCCGGGAGGCATTTTGCCGCCGTGGTGATCGTGAAAATACTGCACGTTGGCCGCCTTGGGCCAGGTGCCGAGGCCGTCGATATTGATAATCTCACGCGTGTTTGCGAGATACATCATGATGGGTGCGACACCGGCAAAGTTGACGCGATCCGTTTGCAGAATGCTCAGCGCCATGCCCGCTGCGACACCAGCGTCGATGGCGTTGCCGCCCGCTTCGAGGATTTGAAAACCCGCATGCGTGCCGGAGTAATGCCCGGCGGATATCATGTGTTTTTCGCCGGTGATGGTGGGGCGGTAAGTGGTCATCCCGTTCTCCAGATAGTTGTTTTTACAAGCCGACGGCTTCTTCACGCTTGGGCACATCCAGCGTGGCCAGATCGCCGACAGTGATGGGTTTGATGGGCGAGCGAATTCGATAGTAGCCGATATCTTTGACCGGCAAGCCACGGCACTCGGCAATGATCTCAACCGTGGTGAGACCGCATAAGCGGCCCTGGCACGCCCCCATGCCGCAGCGCACGAAGGATTTCATTTGATTGGGGCCGGGGCATTGCTGTTCGGTCACCAAGCGGCGAATTTCACCGGCGCGCACCTCCTCGCAACGGCATACCATGGTGTCGTCGTCCGGCGGGGCGACCCATTGCTGTTGGGGGCGATACAGCGCGTCGAGGAAGGGCCGTGCGCCACTGTGCTGGGCCAGTACGGAGCGGGCATTGTTGGCACGTGCATTTGCGTCACCTGAGCTGATCTTGCCGGTATCGGCTGCGGCGGCAAATGCGGCGATCCGCCCCATGGCTTCTGCGCCCTTGGCACCGATAATGCCGCCTGCATCACCCGCTATCAGCACGGCAGCGTTGGAGCTGCGCCCCCAGGCATCCAGCACTGGGCGAAAAGTGCGTTGCACATCGTCCCATTCGTGTTCCAGACGCATTGACCATGCAAGGTTGCCATTGGGCACAACACCCTGATGCAGTAACGCCAAGTCCAGTGGCTCGGTGCGTGTCGTGCCGCCGCAGGTGTATTCGATTTCGCGCGCCTGTGAGTCGCCCTTGATCGCCAGGCGCGTCACGCCCTTGTGGTACGGAATACCTGCTGTCTTGAGTTCACGCAACAGGCCCAGGCCCTTGCCGAGGTAACCGGGCGCGGCCAAAAAGCCGGGCAGTCGCGGCAGCGCCGCCCAGCGGTTGATTTGCGTTTCGAGAATCGCGGCAGGTTTGATACCCGCACGCACCAATTGCGCCGCCAGCAGCAACAGCAGTGGTCCGCAGCCTGCGAGGATGAAGCGGCCTTTGGGCGCGAGGCCGTTAGCCTTGAGCATCGTCTGTACTGAGCCGCAGGTCATCACGCCCGGCAGAGTCCAGCCCGGCACTGGCATGGGCCGTTCCATCGCGCCAGGTGCTATCAGAAATTTCTTGGCAGTGAGTATGCCCACCGCGCCACGGCGTTTGTAAAACAGGCGGGCTTCGGACGCGCCCTCGACCTGCCAGACTTGTGCGCCGTCGAAATACTCAACGCGGGTTTTACGGAACGCGCGAGTGAGTTCAAGTCCCGCCGCGTAGTCCGGCCCCAGCCATTCAAGCTGTTTGGGTCGCGTGGCAGCGAGTCGCTCCACGCCCCGGTAGATTTGTCCGCCGGGTTCGGGCTGTTCATCAAGTACCGCGACGCTAAGCCCCAGCCCGGCTGCGGTACAGGCGGCGGCCATGCCCGCAGGGCCTGCGCCTACTATCGCGAGATCGAACGCGGGGCTCACTCGCGGACCTCACGTTTGCCCTGCTGGCGATTGATGTGCATACCTTCTGCCACTGTAACCAGACAGCCTTGTTGGTTGGGCTCGCCGTTGATTTCCATCAGGCATTCGAAACACACGCCCATCATGCAGTAGGGGGCGCGGCCTTCGCCGCTCAAGGCGGTGGTGCGAGTTGCGCTTTCACCACACAGCAGCATCGCCGCTGCTGCGGTAAACCCGTGAGGCACAGTCACGGTCTCGCCATTGACGATGACCGTGAGCGTTTGCGCCGTGGTGTCAGGCAGCAGTTGAAACATGGGCGGCATCAAATCGTTGGGTTGAAAAACGCGCAAGCTCTGCTGGCAGTGCGCCCTCCATCACATAACCCGCGTAGTGCAGCGCGTGAGCAGCCGCCAGCGTTACACCGCTGTGGCAGGTGCAGACAAACGCCCCAGGATATTCGCTGGATTGTTCGTAAATGGGCAGGCCATCCGGCGCCATCACACGCAACGCCGCCCAGGTGCGCACGATGCGTGTGTTGCGCAGGAAAGGGAAGGTTTTTACTGCACGTTCTGCCAGCGTGCGCATGATCTCCGGTGACGTGGTGTCGTCAAAACCCGCGTCCTCGCGCGACTCGCCGATCATCAGCGTGCCTTCCACGGTTTGGCGAATCATCAAGGTGGGCATCGGCAGCACTGGCTGCACGCGCTCGGTGACGATAATTTGTCCGCGTGAGGGGCGCACCGGCACATTGAGTCCGACCAGCTTGCCAAGCGGGTTATTGCCGAGGCCTGCGCCCAACACCAGCCGTGGTGCGGCGTAAGTGACGCCACCGGCGGTTATGCAGAAGCTGTTGGGCGCAGCATCGATACGTTCCACTTTGATGTTAGGGACATAGGTGCCGCCGTGTTTTATGAGCGCGGCATGCAGCGCGCGCAGGGTGTAAAGTGGATTGGCGTGGCCATCATATGGTGTGAAGGATGCGCCGACGACCTCGGGTCCGATGGAGGGAATCAGCTTCTTTAACCCCGCGTGATCCAGCATCTCATACTGGAAGTTCGTCTCGCCAGCCTCAACATGTAGCTGTGCCATACGTTGCGCGCGCTTGCTGAACTCTTCTTCGCTGAGGCAGATGGTCACGCCGCCGGGACGCTCGTGTCCACTGCAGATGCCGGTTTCTTTTTGTAATTCTGCTGAGAACATGGCCCAGTCTTCCGACGAGCGGCGCGTCCAGCGTTGATACTCCGGCACGCCAAAGCCCTTGCTTTGCACCCACACCAGACCGAAGTTGCCGCGCGAGGCACGATAGGCGATATCGCCTTCGTCGAGTACGAGGGCTTTCTTGCCGCGCCGTGCGAGGCCATAAGCGACGGCGGTGCCGACGAGGCCGCCGCCGATGATGATGGCGTCGTAATCAGGCATGCATCAACTCAATTAGACTTCAGGCCCGCAGCGGCAACCACCTTGCCCCAGCGTTCATGATCACGCGCAAGCTTGGCGCCCAGTTGTTGTGGCGACAACGCCTCCACTTCCACGCCGACCGCCGTGAGTTTGCTCAGCACATCCGGCGCGGTAACAGCGGTTGTGGAAAGCTGATGCAGCCGTTCAACGACGCCGCGCGGCGTACCTGCAGGGGCAAATATCGCATACCACGAGCTGACGTCGTAGCCCGGCAAGGTTTCGGCGATCGACGGCACATCGGGAATCAGCAAGGTGCGTTTGGCGCTGGATACACCGAGAATGCGCAGTTGCTTTTGTCTGACGTAGGGCATGCCCGATGATAGTCCGGTAATGAACATTTCGATTTCGCCGGACATCACGCCCACCAGCGCAGCGCTGGCACCTTTGTAGGGCACGTGCACAATGTTGATGCCGCCGAGCATTTTGAGCAGTTCTCCCGCCAGATGCGCGGTGGCGCCGGTACCGGGCGAGCCAAAGTTAATTCGGCCAGGACGGGCTTTGGCTAGGGCGAGCAGTTCTTTGACGGAAGCGGCAGGCAAAGGCGGGTGAACCAGAAGGCCCAGCGGGCTGTTGCCGATCAGTGCGACCGGCGTCAAATCCTTGCGGGCATCATAGGTGAGCTTCATCAGGTGTGGTGCAACGGCCAGTGTGCCGTTCGCGGCTACCATCAGCGTGTAGCCATCAGCGGGCGCGCGTGCCGTCAGTTCACCGGCGATGCTGCCGCCTGCGCTATGGCGATTGTCCACCACGGCCTGCTGGCCCATCAACTCGGACAGGCGCGTGGCGTAGATGCGTGCCACGACATCTGTGGGGCCGCCAGCGGCCTGGGTTACCAGCAGCCGAACCGGACGTAGCGGAAAAGCGCCTTCAGCCGATTTCTGCGCTTTGACGGGTGTAGATGCTAACAGGAGGGCTAAATAAAATAATGAATAAAAACAAATACTTAAAAGTTTTGTTGTCGGTGTTTTATCGGCGGAGAGTGGAAGCACGTGGGTATGTATTGGCTGCGTGCAGCGATGCACTGCAAGACAGATATTACAGCGATTATCGAATCAGCGACGTCAACTTTCCGGTGAAATTCATCAGGCACAAAAATTGCGTTATGCTGAATGCGCATTCTTGTCAGCGTAAGCGCGCATCGTCATTGTTATACTTACCTGGATCACATGTGAAGCGTTAACAGCGTACAAATTTACAGCCTGTTCAGTTCAGGTATGCTGCAAACGTGGTTGTCATCCATATCACGGCAGAGGATAGTTCATGTTCGTCGCACAGAAATTGAAAATGCGTCTGTTTGCTTTGGTGGGTGCCATTGCTTTCCTGAGTAGCGGTATGGCGTGGGCGCAGGGTTACCCTGTGCGGCCTGTCCGGTTGATCGTGCCTTTTGCCGCAGGTGGGGGGTCCGACTTCGTGGGCCGGTTGATCGCGCAAAAGCTGGGGGAACAGATGGGACAAACCATTGTCGTCGATAACCGGCCTGGTGCTGCTTCGCTGATTGGCACGCAGATGGCTGCGCGAGCGGCGCCAGATGGTTATACCCTTATACTGGCGGATTCTGGCTTTACCATCAACATTGCGTTTTTCAAGGATCCAAAATACGACGCGCTGAAAGATTTTGATCCTGTATCCGTCATTGCTGAAACGCCGTATCTGCTGGTGGCCAACCCCGGCTTGCCCTATGCCGCAAACCTCAAGGAATTTATCGCCGCTGCAAAAGCGCAACCGGCGAAACTCACCATCGGTTCAGCCGGTAGCGGCAGCGGCACGCATATGACGGGGGAGCTGTTCCGCTTGCGTGCCGGTATTAATATGACTCACGTGCCTTACAAGAGCGTAGGCCCGGCGATTTCGGACGTGGTTGCTGGGCAGATACACTCAACCATTGCCACCGCGCCCGTGACGCTGCCGCTAGTCAAGGCAGGGCGCCTGAAAATTCTCGGCGCTGCTGCGGCCCAACGCAGCAAGTTGCTGCCGGATGTGCCGACATTGGCGGAAGGGGGCGTAGCAGACGTGAACGTCAGTAACTGGTACAGCGTGATGTCCGTGGGTGGCACGCCGCAGCCAGTGATCAAGCGCCTGCATGACGAGATGATGCGCGCCGTCTCCGCACCCGATATACGTGAACGGCTAGCGCAAAGTGCGCTTGAACCGGCGCCCAATACGCCGGAAGCGTTTCGCAAAATGGTGGCGAACGAAGTGCAGCGTTGGACGCGTGTGATCAAGGACGCGGGAATACGGCAGGAGTAGCGCGGCTTAGTTCAGGTCGTTTCTTTCACGATAGCGTGTACGGCTTTATCGATGTCTTCTTCGTTGTTGAAAAAGCTCATCGAAAGGCGCAGACGGCCATCCTTGACGTTGACGATAATGCCGTGCTTTTCGCGCAGCACGTCCATCAGCCCCCCCGCTTCGGGCACGATGACGTTGATGATCTGAGCGCGTTCACTCCACGCTTCAGGCGTTTCGGTTTTCAAATTGTTCTTCCGCATCGTAGCGAGGCAATGGCTGGTGAGTGACTGCACGCGGCCTTCGATATGAGTGAGTCCCACCGATTCAAGGAACTTTGCGCCGGCCCGCAACACGCGTATCCCCAGAAAATTGGGATTGCCGCCCTCAAAGCGGTGTGCGATGCGCACGTAGTCGAACTGGCTGTTGAGATGCGCTTTGACCGTATTTGTTCCAGCCGCGCTGGGCTCTTTGACAAAGGGTGTCTGTACTTGGTCGACCAGTTCCTCGCGGCAATACAGAATGCCAGTGCCGGTAAGGCCAAACAGTCCCTTGTGCCCGCCGATGGCAATCATGTCAGCATTGAGCGATGACAGCGGTGCGGCCAGCAGGCCAGCTGCCTGCACGCCATCAACCACCAGGCGGATGCCCCGGCTGCGGCATTCTGTGCCGAGCTTGGGCAGGTCTACCCGAAAGCCGTTGCCGTAGGTGACATACGCGGTGGATATCACCCGTGTGCGCGCATCAACCTGTTCCATAAAGGCTTCTACTGGCAATTGTCCTGCGCGATTTTTCGCATAGCGAATTTGCACACCCTTTTGCTGCCAGTGTTTCCACGGCCAGATGTTAGCCACATGCTCCATGTCGGTGAGCACAATGTTGTCGCCAGCCTGCAAGTCAAAGGCATGCGCCGCGATAGTCAGACCTTCCGTGGTGTTTTTGGTGAATGCAATTTCTGCGGGCTTGGCACCAAGCAGCTGGGCCATTTCAGCGCGTGCCAGCGCTACATTGTCAGCAGACCAGGCATCGGCGCCAGCATGGTCGTAGACGTCGCGGAAGTAGGACTGCACTGCCTGTTCCTGACAAAGCGGCGGGATGGTCTTGCGGGCGATATCGAGATACGTGCATTTTGCCAGTGTCGGAAACTCGCGACGCAATGCTGTCCAATCTGGAGTTGAAGTCATGTGTGATTCCTGAGGTTAAAATCCAAGCGCCATGCCGCCCGGGCGCGGATCGCTTGCACCGCGAAGCACACCTTGCTGCCGGTCAAGCTGTATTAACTGCACCGCACCACCGCCCGACCATGGGCCGATCATTTCCACTGAGTGTCCCAGTTTGGCGAGCGCGTCACAAGAAGCTTTCGCCACGCGCTGCTCAACTTTGACCGAGGGCGCGCGGCCCAGGTTGCCAGGATCAGTTCCCGGAAAGCTGTACCAGCGTGGCGCGTCGACCGCATCCTGCAGTGACATGCCGTGGTCGACAATGCCGCTGATCACTTGCGTGCTCCATTGCGTTTGTTGATCACCGCCGGGCGTGCCGCCTACCAGCCATGGTTCGCCGTTGCGGCACATCATGTATGCATTCAGCGTATGCATGGTGCGACGCCCAGGTGCAATCACATTGGGGTGCTTCGGGTCCAGGCTGAAGCCGCGGCCAGCGCGATTATTCAGTGTAATACCGGTTTCGCCGCCAACCAGGCACGAGCCGAATGAATTGGAGAGGCTATGAATGAATGACAGCGCATTGCCGTCGCCATCAGCCACCGCAAAATAACTGGTGTCACCGTTGTGCTCAGGCACCACGGCACCGGCTGGCCACTGCGCGCGCTGAGGATCAATTTCTGCGCGGCGTTTGGCGGCGTGCGCCTTTGTCATGAACGTTTCGACTGGCCATTTCACATAGGCCGGATCACCCGCATAGCGATTGCGATCGGCAAACGCCAGCTTTTTTGCTTCAATCAGCAGATGCATGCGTTCTGCACTGAAGGGCGCCAGCGACTTCAGATCAAACCCTTCAATAATATTGAGTTGTTCCAGCAGAATAAAACCCTGCGACGGTGGCGCAGTTTCATGCACCGTGTAGCCACGATAGTCGCTGGATATGGGCGTATAGGTGACCGCCTGCTGTTGGGCAAAATCATCCAGTTCAAATAAGCCGCCCTCGCTTTTAAAAAATTTGACGAGTTTTTCTGCGATTTCGCCTCGGTAAAACGCGTCCGCGCCGCCTTTCGCAACGATACGCAGGCTGCGCGCCAGGTTCGGCGCAGTCCAGCGCTCACCGGGCGCAGGTGCGCGCCCGTTCGGTAGAAACTGTTTGGCCGACCATTCAAATTTCGCCAGTCGGTCCGCGCGGTCCGCGTAGCGCTTGCTGATGTAATCGGTGATCGCAACGCCATTCTCGGCGAGATCAATTGCGGGTGCCCACAGTTCTGCCCATGGCATTGTGCCGTAGCGCTTCCAGATGGCTTCGTAGACGCTGACGGCGCCTGGCACGCTGACCGCATGCACACCGTCCAGCGGCATTTGGGTGTGGCCCCGGCTTGTATAGTAGTCAGCGGTTGCGCCGGCCGCAGCGACGCCGCTACCGTTATAAGCAACCATTTCGCGTGTCCTGGCATCGTGCAACACCACAAAGGCGTCCCCACCGAGGCCGCATTTCATCGGCAATACCACGCCTTCTGCGGCTGCCACAGCGATGGCCGCGTCGAACGCATTACCACCACGTTGCAGTATGCTCAGTCCAATAAAAGCGGCAGCCGGATGAGCCGACGCCACCATGCCGCGCAGCCCGAAGGCCTCAGGCCTTTGTTTGACGTTATTGCCCTCTGCGGCGCTCAGTCCCCAAGATCCATCGTCCATAACTTTCCTCGCTTTTGGGTGTTTCAATGTACACCCGGACAATAGCGCTTGCGCGCGGTTCGGGTCAAGGTTCGTGGGCCGCGTACCGCATTGGCCGGAACAATCGCCGTAAAAAGGGTATTCTTGCAGCATCATCGTGTACGTTCCACTGCCGTTTTCGGAGACCCCAATGAATGTTGCTACTGTGACTGAATCCAGCATTGTTGAAGCCTATCGGGCGCGTACCAAGCGTTCCGCAGCGCGTTATGAGGAAGCGAAAACGTTACTGCCCAGCGGTATCGTGCACGACTCACGGCGCACCTGGCCGTATGGCATCTACGTCGACCGTGCGTTGGGCTCCCGCAAGTGGGATATCGACGGCAATGAATACGTCGATTATTACGGTGGGCACGGCTCGCTACTGTTGGGCCACCAGCATCCGCAGGTAGTCGCAGCGGCCCAGGCGCAGTTGCAAAAGGGCATGCATTTCGCTGCGTCACATGAGCTTGAGGTCGAATGGGCGCGCCTGATCTGCGAGATGGTACCGTCCGCTGAGCGTGTTCGATTCACTTCATCGGGGACGGAGGCCACGCATCTCGCCATGCGCCTCGCTCGCGCAGCCAGTGGCAAGGGAAAAATCATCCGCTTCCAGGGGAATTTTCACGGATGGCACGATCATGTCGCCTTTGGTAACAAGGATCACCTCGACGGTACGCCCACGCCCGGTATTTTGCCGGAACTCGCGGCAGGTATTGTGCTTGTGCGCATCAACGACATGGCAGAGGTGGCGCGGCTGCTTTCCACACGCAATGACATCGGCGCGGTGATGATCGAGCCCCTGGGCACCAGCTCCGGCTGCGTGCCAACGTCGCCCGCGGTGCTGCGTGAGTTGCGCGAGATTACACGCAGGCATGGTGTTTATCTGATATTCGACGAAGTAGTTAGCGGCTTTCGCGTATCGCCCGGTGGCCTGCAGGCGGCGATTAATGTCATTCCCGACCTTACGACCTTAGCCAAGGTGCTTGCGGGCGGTATGCCTGGCGGTGCAGTTGCAGGACGCAAAGAAATTCTCGGTTGGCTCGATTTTGAAATGTCTGCTGCGGCCAAGCACGAGCGTATCAGTCATCAAGGCACCCACAACGGACATGCCGTGTGCGCGGCGGCGGGCATCGCAACCCTAAAGTTAATTCGGGATACCGATATTTGCGCGCGCGCTACTGCTATGGCGGTTGCTCTGCGCGTAGGTATGAACGAAGTGCTCGAAGACGAGGGCATACCGTGGGCGATGTATGGGGATTATTCGTTTTTCCATTTCTTCACCAACCCGGACAATCATCCGCTAAAGCCCACGCAGTTCGACGCGCATGCCGTGCCGGTAGCGTGGTTCAAAGCCGACAAACGCGAGCATATGCTGCAAAGACTGGTGCTGGGATTGATGATCAACGGGGTCGACCCGAAAAGCTGGCGCGGTGGCCTGGTATCGGCAGCACATACGGCGGACGACATTAAACTGACGGTTGATGCGTGGCGCAAGACCTTGCGTGCGTTGCGTGACGAGAGCGTAGTGGATTAATCGTAAGTATTTGTTTTATATAATATTTTTATTCTTTAGCTGGCGGTGCTTCTACGGGAAAAACACGGGGCCTTCTGATGTGCCGCACCCGGTGAGGCTACTCCGACTTCATCGTGCAAACTGTGCGCCATTCACGAAAGGTATGCACATGGATAAAGCTACCCGCAATTCGAGTTACCCGCTGCAGCGCATGCTATCAGCAGCAATGGTGTGCACGTCGTTTGCCATGCCCTCTTTTGCGCAATCGTACCCGTCGCGGATTGTTCGTATTATCGTGCCGTCCCCGGCAGGTAGTACCGTGGATCTACTTGCGCGTCCGCTGGCAAGGGATCTGAGCGCGATCTGGGGCCAACCGGTTCTCATCGAGAACATTCCCGGCGGGGACTATTCCATTGGCGCATCCAGGGTTGCCGCTGCCGCGCCGGATGGTCACACCCTGTTAATGACCAATCACCAGCCGGTGCTGGGCAACCGCTTTCTGTATAAAAATTTGCCCTACGATCCGGACAAGAGCCTGATGCCGATCACGATGGCGGCCCGAGGCGGGAGTTTTCTGCTGGTGCATCCTTCACTGCCTGTGAAAAGTATTCGTGAACTGGTGGCCTTGGCAAAGGGCATGCCGGGCAAAATCGCTTACGCCTCAACAGGCCGAGGGTCGGCGGGGCAGTTGACGATGGAAATACTGGCCAGACGCGAAGGGCTCAGTTTCATCCATGTTCCTTACAAGGGGCCATCGCAGGCCTTGACTGCGCTGGCGTCGGGAGAGGTGTCCATGACCACACTGACCCCGACCGCGACTGGCGCGATGGTGAAATCGGGCAAGGTGCGGGCGATTGCGATCACCAGTGCGAATCGCGCTAAGTTGTTTCCCGCCGTGCCGACTACCGTGGAGTCGGGCTATCCGTATATCACGTACACATTCTGGATGGGGCTGTTCGCGCCTGCAGGCACCAGTACGCCGATTGTGGAGCGTATTCATCGCGACACAATCGCCATAGCGACGCGGCCCGATTTTGCAGAGAAATACATTACGTCATCCGGCCTCGATGTGGTGGCAAATTCGCCGGCTGAATTCGCTGAAGCTATCCGTGCTGACGTGGCAATCGTTGGCGCCATGGTAAAAGCGGCTGATCTTCGACCGGAGTAAATAGCCGGGGCGAGGCGTGCGCCGCACGCCGCACTTATCCGCCCAGCGGCCCGGCGACTGCGTCGTAGGCATATTCCGCGCCCGGCTCGTTACCTTTCAGACTATCCGCGGTGGGTTCGCCCAGATAGCGGTCGCCGCGCCGTGCGGCCTGTTCAGTGGCGTCACGGACGCGGGGGCCGCGTGTCTGTTGATACAGTGCGAAGGAACGTTCTGGCGTGGATTCAGTCGTCAGGCAGCGCGTGAGAATCATCGCATCTTCGAGCGCATTGGCTGCGCCCTGGCCTAGAAACGGCAGCATCGGATGGGCCGCATCGCCCAACAGCACCACGCGGCCGGACCACCACTGTTCAAGCCACGGGCGACCGAACAGCCCCCACTTGAATACCTGTCCCAGTACGGGCCGCGATATGATCGTCCGTGTGCCTTCGTCGAAGCTTGCGAATTCCGCCAGAAATTCGTCCAGCGGCGCCGGGATCATCCAGCCTTCAGCCTCCCAATTGTCGCGGTGCGCCACCGCGATAAAGTTCAGCAACTCGCCGCGTCGTACCAGATAGCGATTGATGTGCCGCCCTTGCCCGAATGCGACTGCCGATTCATGCAGATGCTGCGGCAGATCAGCCGTGTCAACCAGCCCGCGCCATGCAACAAAGCCGGCAAACACCGGTGGCGCAGGATTGAATAACGCTTCCCGGATAGCGGAACGGATGCCGTCAGCGGCGACAACCATATCCGCAGTTTCCATGCGACCGTCCGCGAACCGTAGCGCCACGTGGTCACCACGCGACTCAAGTTGATCAATGTGGGATCCGAGCCGCAGCGCGCCCGGCGCGACCTGGGCCAGCCGCGTGATCATTGCGTGCTGCAAATCCCAGCGATGCAGCCGTAGATACGGTGCACCATACAGCGCGCGAAAATCCCTGGTTATCATGCGCATGATGACGGCGCTGGTGCGGTAATGTCGGTATTCCGTTTGCGGTGGCGTTACAGCGGTTTCCTCCAGCGCGGGCCCCAGACCCAGATGGTAGAGCACACGCGTAGCATTCGGCGCAAGCGTGATTCCCGCACCCTGATCAACCAGTTGCGCCGAGCGCTCGTGCACCGTGACTTTGAAGCCAGCCTGAGTCATGGCAAGGGCGGTGGCCAAGCCGCCGATGCCGCCACCAACAACAGCGATTTTCATGTTTTGTGATTTTCTTGAGTGATCAGGAACGGCGTTGGCTGCTCGCCACTATCAGGTGCGGTGCCGACATCTGATCAACTACGCTCCCAGCAGCTGCGCACGCGCCTCGTCTGGATTGTCCATGACTTTCACCAGACGCGAAATGCCGTTCTCCAGCGAGGCGGCGATACGTTCGACACCGAGCTTGTTGCCGTCGGGATACATCATCAGCCGCACTGCCGGTGAACTACCCGGCATCGAAACCGCGCCGATGGTCAGTACGCCGTCTTGTTCCAGCATTTCCATGGCCACGATGCCTGCCGCTTCAACGGCAACCAGCGCGGGCTTGCCGGATTTGCCGCTTTGTTCGCGCGCGATATCAAGCACGTCATCACCGGAAATCGACACACCTGGACCGCCGAGATAGGCTCGCTTTGCGCCGTATTGCGCTTGCAGGACTTCGACGACTTGTTTGGCGAGCTCGCCCGCGCGCTTGATCACCTTCGGATCGAAATCACGCAGCGCATTGGCCACGCCGACATATTGTCCGGCCTGGGCCTCCAGCCCCAGCTCATAGGCGCGCGAACCGATGGTGGTAATCAGGTCCTTGCGCCCGACGAACACGCCGGCTCGTGGGCCGGCCACGTGTTTGTCAGCGGAACATACTGCCAGGTCAACATCACCCACCGCGAAGGTGGGCGGCTCTTCGAAGAAGCCGATGCGCGATGCCATGTGCGCATCGTCGACAAATACCAGCGTGTGCGCTGCGCGCGGCAGGGCCAGCGCGCGTTTGAATTCACTATAGTCGAGATGTTTTTTCGATGCGGTGATCGGCGTAATCAGCAGCAGGCGCGGCGCACCTTCGGTCTGCCATGCGCGCTCGAGGTCGGCGAATGAAAAAAACTCAGTAAAATTTGCGCCGGCCATCGCCATCGGACGTACTGCAGACGGGTGCGTGATGCCGCCCAGAGGCGCGAGGCAAAACACGCGGTCGCCAGCCTTAAGTACCGTTGTCAGTGCGATAAAGTTTGCTGCCGATACGCGATTGAGAATCAGCGCACTGTGTTTCTCTGGATTAGCTGCCATGTGTTTTAATGCAAAGGGTTCGGTCTTACCTTCGAACCGGTCGAAAAACGGCACATGGCTGGTGAGGTCGCCCACCTCGTCGGCTGTGAGGCCGCTGCCGCGATTCATGCCGGATAAATCGTAGACGCTGTCCTTGCCTTTAGTGCGGACACGATCGCCAGCGATCTTGCGCGCGCGCAGCATGCGCACGACTTCTTCGTCAGTACTCTTGAGGATGGAACCGCGTGCATAACGCACGATGGGATCGATTGGATTGCCGTAGCGGTCGGTAGCGGTCGACATAATTTGGCCTTGATAGGGTTGGGGTAGGGAAGACCGAAGAATAGACGGCGACAATTTCATTCGTCAAGTCACCGAGCAATCGGAGACTTTTCGATGCCTTGGGTCTGGTCAGAAAATGCCGGCAAAACCAGAGGTATTTATTCACGTTCGATGCGATGATCCGCAGCAAACTCTGAATCGCTGCATAATAATCGGCACCTGTCGCAAATCAGGCGTGATTCGGGTGTGCGTGCTGACTGTGGCACTGGTGTTAGCAATAGCAGCGAACCATCCGGAAACAGGCGGAATGCAGGGCAGTAGCGGATGTTATAAACAAATATCAATAAAAACAAAAACTTACAATGAAAGTCTTAGTGACAGGCTTTGCGCCGTTTGGCGGTGACACGATTAATCCATCGTACGAAGCGGTGCGACGCCTGCCTGCGCGCATAGTGTCGCGAGGTGGGATGCTTGATGTGGTTACTGCTGAACTGCCCACATCTTTTGCTCGTGCCCCGCGCAAGCTGCGGGCGCTGATTGCGCGGGTGCAGCCTGAGATTGTGCTGTGCGTCGGGCTGGCGGCAGAACGGGCGGCGATTTGTGTTGAGCGGATTGCGGTCAACTTATGTGACGCGCGCATTGCCGACAATGACGGCGCACAGCCGCAAGACAAGCCGGTCGTGGCGCGCGCGCCTGCGGCGTATTTTTCAACGTTGCCGGTGACGGCAATTGTGCAGGCGCTGGTCGAGGGTGGGCTGCGTGCAGAGCAATCGTTGAGCGCCGGTGCGTTTGTCTGCAATCACGTGTTTTTTGGTTTGATGCACGCTACAGCGAAGCGGCCCAGGATGCTTGCGGGGTTTGTGCATGTGCCCGCGCTGCCGCTTGAACACACGGCACGTGAGGCGCACTTGGTTGCGTTAGTACGGGCGTTGACGATTGTGCTGAATCAAACATCAGCCCACATACGAAGCAGGTTGTGATAGCAGCCGGTGAGCCGCACTACTTCGGGGGTGTCGCCGACACTGCCGCGTAAACCGAGTATCGACATATCCAGGTCAAACAAGAGTTGGCGCTGGCTGTCTTCGCGTACCATGCTTTCGATCCAGAAAAACGACGCCACTCTTGCGCCGCGCGTGACAGGTTCAACACGATGCACGCTGCTGGCCGGGTAAAGAATCATATCGCCAGCGGGCAGCTTGACGGATTGCGTGCCGAAATGATCTTCGATGACGAGTTCGCCGCCGTCGTAATCTCTGGGGTCACTTAAAAACAGGGTGGCGGATAGATCAGTGCGTAGGTGTTTGCCGGTGGCACGGTCAGTGCGCACGGCATTGTCCACATGATTGCCGAACACATTGGTTGCACCTCGGTAGCAATTGAATTGCGGCGGAAAAATATGCCTGGGCAGCGCCGCAGTGAAAAAAAGCGCACTGTCGGCAAGGCCGTCCAGCACGATTCTTCCTGCCGCGCGTGAGGCAGGCGCTTCAGCTGCGATTTGCAGATTATTTTTGGTTTTTTCCGATTGAGTACCGGCGGTGATGCGGCCATCTGTCCACGCGGCGCTGGCGATGACCTGGCGAGTTTGCGCCAGCGTCGTGGAGGATAAAACGTCGGGGATGTGCAGCATCATCGGCAGGTTTTCCCAGTGGTTACGCGGCGCTCAAAACTTGAACTCAGTGGTGAGAATTGTCGTGCGTCGGGTTCCAGGAACGGTAAAACCACCGTTGTCGTAAACCGCGTCGTAGTAAAGCTTGTCGAAAATGTTTTTGATATTCAAGCGCAGTGTCCATTTCTTTTGCTCGTAGGAGGCCACCGCATCCCAACGCACATAAGATGGCACAGTGTTGGGCTGATAAGCGCCGTTTAGCTTGGGTACAGCGCCTGCGCCGCTGGGGTTGAACGCTTGTCGATCACCTTTGGTTTCTACGCCACCACCGATTTTCCACGGGCCGGGTAGCTTGTAGGTGATCCACAGATTGAAGGTGTAGCGGGGCGTGTTGCGTGCGCGCTTGCCGACGTACTCGGGATTGCCGAAGGTGATGGCGCCGGTGGTGGCATTGACGTTCTGTGCGACTTCAAGAATTTTTGCATCCATCAACGCCAGTCCGGAAAACACTTCCCAATTGCTGGTGATGCGTCCGGCCGCTTCCAGTTCAAACCCATCTGTGCGACGTTTGTTGGTGAGGATAGCGGCGGTGGCTTCGAGATCGGTGTTGCGTTCCCAGGTCTTGCTGGCGCGATAAAGTGAAGCACGCAATGCCAGGTCGCCTTCATGCAGCAGCCACTTGGCACCGATTTCGATCACGTTGCTGCGCTCCGACGGCAACGGCGCTACGGTTAACTGATACAGATCAGCAGTGGGGCTGAACGAATCGCTCCAGCCGATGTAGTAGTGTGTTTCAGGAGTGACGTGAAACGATATCGCACCACGATAGCTGTTCTGGCCGTATTTCAACTGGGGCGAGGTGGTGCTGCTGTAAGTGGCTTCGAGCTGGTCACGCCGTATGCCCGCTGTGGCTTTCCATCTGGGCGCGAACTCGACGGTGTCCTGCACGTAGAGCGCGTAGGATTTGCCGTTGAAGTCAACCGATCCAGTGGTGGCCTCCCGATACGGATAGTAGGTCGGTGCCGCCGCAGTACCGAGATTCAGTAAGGCATTGCGGTGACTGTCTTCCTTTAGATATTCAATCCCCGAGATGAACTCATGTTTCATACCCATTGCCTGAAACTTGGTGCTGAAATCGGATTGCAGTGTGACCGTCGCGTAATCTGCGCCGCGGGTGGTGTTGCCGCCAACGCCACCCAGCGCGTTCGGTAGCGTGGTTAAACTGGGTGTTTTTGCCCAATAGCTGCGTTCGTAATCGCCAATGCGCAATTGCGTGCGTAACTGGGTATGTGGCGAAAACTGGTATTCATGAACGGCTGTAGTGACACTGGTACGGCTAATGTCGAACGAGCGGTCAATGCCAAAGAAAACGCTCGGCGCCAACTGCTTGCCCGGAGCGCGTGTTGCAGTGTCAAAGCTGATACCGTAGTCAGGGTTGTCTTTGGTTTCGACGTAATAGTGATTCAACCAGAAACTGCTGTTGGAGTTCTGGTTCAGCGCGAGGCTAGCGGCGATGCCTTTGCGGTGTATCTCCGCTTCAGTGCCGGTGGCGGGGTTCTCGCGCCAACTGCCTTCGTCTCGCTGCATCAGGCTGACGCGCAATGCGGTGTCGGGGTTGAAGGCTTTGTTCAGATCAGCGGTGGCTTCGCGATAGCCCATCGTGCCGACGCTGCCGGTCAATTTATACTGGTCATAACGCAGCGGTGTTTTGCTCACCAGATTGATCACGCCACCGGCCTGACCGCGCCCGAACAGCATCGCGCCCGCGCCGCGCAGCACGTCGATTTGTTCAAGGTTAAACGTCTCGCGATTGTATTGTGCGGTGTCGCGGATGCCGTCCAGAAACAAATCGCCAAAGGTATAAAAGCTGCGCAGGTTCATGTTGTCGCCGGAGCGTCCGCCCTCAGCGGCGTTAAACGTCAGGCCCGACACGTTGCGCAGTGCTTCGCGCAAACTACCGACTTGCTGCTGCTCCATCAGGCTGTTGGTGATGGTGGTGATGGCTTGTGGGATGTCGTGCGGGTCTTGCAGCGTTTTGCCGATACGCGTGGTGGTGCCACGCAGACCGTCGTTGGCGTCTTGTGTGCTTTTGACATCAATGCTGGGCAGCGTGACTTCGCCCCCGGACGTTGCTTGGGCATTCGCTTGCGAAAAACCAAATGCCATGCCAGCGATGGTTGCGCCTAATGGAATAAGTGCGGGAATCAGTGCGGGTATGCCAAACGTGGCATTGCGTTGCGGTTGCTTCACCAGAGTCTCCTTTCGAGGGCGGTAGAACAGCGAGGTTCTGGCTGGCTATGCAAGCACGTGGCTTGTTGGCTGGCTGAGAGTGATTCATAACTATTTGTTTTTATTGAGTATTTTTAAATCACAATGCATTACTGGGATCGGTAACAAAGCCGATTTTTGTCAGGCCCGCTTCTGCTGCCGCCGACATCACCTCGGCAACCTTTTGATATTCTGTAGTGCGTTCCGCGCGTATATGCACTTCGGGCAGCGGATCGAGTTTTGCTGCCACCGCCATGCGTGCCACGAGCGCGGCGTTATCCACGTTCTCACCATTCCAGTAGGTGCTGCCATCGGCCTTGATGCCCAACTGAATGTTGTCGGGCTTGGTGAGATTGGGCGTGCTCGATGCCTTGGGTAATTCGATCTTGACCGAGTGCGTGAGCAGCGGTGATGTCACAATAAAAATCACCAGCAGCACCAGCATGACGTCGATCAACGGCACTATGTTGATCTCGGGAATAGGCGCACTTTCATTGCTTTTGCTGAATCCACCGAAGGCCATGATTAGTCTGAAGTTCCCCCTTCAAAAAGCCGAGTTTCTCCCCTCAAGCAGCCGTAAATGAGGTTCCGCGTTCTGTCTACGGTTTGATTTGATCGATCAGTGCGATGGCGCGTTTTTGCCCTACCGTTAACGTGGTGGTGA
>CANKUB010000090.1 GCA_947486575.1 Betaproteobacteria bacterium
AACCGAGAGGAGTTGAAAGCAGCGGTGAGATCACACCTGCACCGTCGCCAACGGCAGCCCGATGTGATCAAGCGTTTCTTCCACGGCGAGCACGTCCGGTATGCCGCTTGATTCCCTGTGTAGGTCATATTTTCGTAGCGGAGTAATATTGTCGAGTGGCAAACAGGATAACCCGTAACCGGCGCAGTGTGAACACATCCTGAATGATACTCAATGCGCTGTGTTAATAACCTTGCCATCTTGCACGCTTGCTGTTTTGGGCACCTTATTGGGCACCTCAGTCAGTTCCAGCACATGCCAGTCGCCGTGATAGGTGCAATGTCTACGGCTGCAAAGTTGCTGCCAGCTTGAGCGGGTTTCGGTGCGCACGCTGCGGCCCAGCGTTGGCGCGTACCAATCAATCTCGGCTATGCGCGTTTCGGTTTTGAAATCACCAGCATCGCCGGGGTAGATAAAGCGGCGAATTTTTACCGTGTCAAATTCCCCCGCAGCCAACCGAATGAGCTCATTGCCGAGCACTTCACCGTCGATGCGCACGCTGCGCGCTTTGGCTTCGCCATTGACTCTGCCAGTGACGCGCACCGACCACGTTTTGCCCTTGGCTGGCGCAGCAACGGCGGGCAGCGCAGGGGTGAATTCGTAATCGGTGGCAAGTCCGTGATTGTCGAGCGGGCGGCGCAACCACTGGCCGTCGGGCGTAAGCATTTCCGTGCGCGGTAATGTGACGGACGGCCGATCGGCCGTGACTGACATTACCAACCCCTGCGCCGTGCTCGCATCGCTGATTTCGTGACGCAGGTGAGCAACCGTTTCACCGTTATAACCGTTGACGAGCCGATAGACGTAGGCGTCTCCGGCAGCGGCGACGGCTGGGTTACATACGGAAAAGGAAAAGGAAAAGGAAAAGAATGAACATAAGGCGGCTATGATCGCAAAAACACCGCCAGCATTGCCGGTCAGCAATCCACTGCATAGATAACGGTTCATCGTTTTCGGCAGGCTACACCTCTAGGTGGCGAGCCTACTTTTCCTCTGCTGGCGTGGACGTCGCTGGCCCCATGCCGAATACCTGGATGATGGCTTCGCCGTCTTTTGCGCCATCGTAGTGAATGCCTTTGGCGCGGTGGATGACATAACTGCCTGCGGGTGCGGGCACGGTGCTGTCCGGATCAAATTTGGTGCCGGTGCCCATCCACCACGTGCCGGATATCACAATAAAAAAGCGGTCGTTGGGATGAAAGTGCGGGCGGCTCATCTTGCCTGGATTCCACTTCAACCGCATCACGTAAGGTCCGGGTTTGCTCGGATCGCCAAATAGAACGGCAGATTCATTACTGCCATTGGGATTCTTCACCCATTTGATTTCAGCGGGTGGCGTGAAGTCGACCCATTCGCGATTAATGTCAGCGGCGTAGGTGGGTGCAGCCAACAAGATGAATGTGGTGAAACCAATTTTTGCAATTGTCTTGAACATGAGACCTCCCAAGGTTGTGGTTTTAAGACGGTATCAGTTTAGCCCCATAAACGATGGGAGCCCAATGCGTGCTTGTGATGCGCTGAAGTGTATATTCTGACGTAAGTATTTATTTTTAAACATCATTTAACATGATGGCCAATGGCCTGTTAATCCACTTTGATACCGCCTTCGCGGATAACCTTGCCCCAGCGTGCGATGTCCGCCTTGACCTGTGCAGTGAATTCTTCTGGCGTGTTGCCCACGGGTGACATGGCGATTGCTGTCAAGCGATCACGCATATCCTGCGTGGTCATCGCCTTGATGATGTCACTGTGCAGTCGCGCGATGATGGGCTTGGGCGTGGCGCTGGGGGCAAAGATGCCCTGAAAGGTGTCGCCTTCCATGCCTTTGTAGCCCAGCTCGCCCATCGACGGCACGTCGGGCAGCAGGCTCATACGTTTCTCAGCGGTGACCGCCAGGCCACGTAAAGTACCGGCTTTCACTTGCGGCGCGAAACTGGGCACCGATGCAAAGCCGATGGGCACTTGATTGCCGAGCAGCGACTGAATCTGCGGGCCAGCGCCGTTGTACGGGATGTGTCTTAAATCTAGTTTGAAGGCGAGACGGAACATTTCACCTGACAGGTGCGGCGTGGTGCCCGCACCGGGTGAGGAATAATTGTGTTTACCGGGTTGCGCGCGAACGAGATCGATTAATTCCTTTACGCTTTTTGCCGGATGTGCAGCGTGCACGGCCACCATATTGGGCGAGCTGCCAACACAGGTGATCATCTGGAAATCGCGCAGCGCGTCGTAGGGTGCATTGGCGTACAGCGTTGGATTCACCGTAAACGCAGAGCTGGCCACCAGCAAGGTATAGCCATCAGCGGCCGATTTTGCGACCAGGCCGATACCGATGTTCGCGCCCGCACCCGGGCGGTTATCCACCACCACCGTCTGACCAAGGCTATCGGTCAGTTTGGCCGCCACGATTCGCGCGATGACGTCGGAAGCACCACCCGGCGCGAAAGGCACAACAATGCGTAGCGGCTTGGTGGGAAATGGTTGTGCTGCCAGTGGTTGTGCAATTGCAATCGCAATTGTTATGCCGCCAGCGAACGCAGCATAAACCAGCAGTGGTTTGCAGGCTCGGTATTTCATGCAACGGCTCCTTGTATTCCTTGCACCGGTTGGATGCGATCAGAGGCGGTATGATATACAAGAAGGGTTCGATTCCCATATCTTTTCTGGAGAATTTTGTGAAGCAACGAATGCGTGTTATGCCCTGTGTTTCCATCGTGATCAGTGCATTGTTGCTGCATGTGGCCGGTGCGGCCGCTCAGCAATGGCCAGTGAAACCCGTTCGCATTATTGTGCCATTCCCGCCAGGGCAGGCGGCGGACATCATTACGCGTGCCGTGGGTGAGCGCCTGTCCCCGGTGTTGAGCCAGCAAGTGGTGATCGATAATCGTCCTGGCGCTGGCGCAGCGCTCGGCACCGAACTGGCTGCCAAAGCTGCGCCTGACGGATACACATTTCTCGCGGGTGGCAGTGCGGCGCTGGCAATCAATCCACATTTGTATCCTAAAATCGGCTATGAAACGATGCGTGATTTTGCGCCGGTGACGTTGCTGGTGTCGATCCCGATGGTGTTTGCGGTCACGCCTGCTTTGCCTGCGAAAACGGTGCAGGAATTCATACGCCTTGCCAAACAAAAGCCGGGTGAAATCAACTATGGTTCGTCGGGCAACGGCAGTACATCGCATCTGGTGAGCGCCGTATTCGCCTCGCAGGCAGGCATCAGTCTTACCCACGTGCCGTATAAAGGCTCGGTGCAGGCATTGACGGATTTGATGGCCGGGCAGGTGATGATGGTCGCCGATACGATTCCGGTGACGCTTGCTTTGGTGAACGCGGGCAAGCTGCGCGCCATCGGCATATCGACCGCTCGGCGCGCGCCGCAAATGCCGAATCTGCCGACGGTAGATGAACAGGGCCTCAAAGGTTACGATTTGCAAACCTGGACCAGCTTTGTCGCACCCGCTGCGGTGCAGACATCCACGCTCGACCGCATGAGCGCCGAAGTGGTGAAAATTATCGCTGCACCGGAAGTTAACAAGCGCTTGGTGGATATGGGCTTTGTGCCGGTCGGCAGCACACGCGAGGTATTCGGTGCATTTCTCAAACGCGAGCATGCAGCGTGGCAGAAGGCGGTGCAGATTTCGGGGGCGAAGGTTGACTGACCCACAAGCCTATACGGAGCAAAATGGTGAGCCATCTTGTCATGTGGGCGCTTGCCCAGCCGCGTCAAGCGACTGGCGGTGATACTGGCATTACGAGTACTGCTGAATAGTCCGGTATACTCTAACTTATTGTTTTTATTGATATTTTTAAAATGGGTGTTATGGCTATATGAATTCTTTTTTACGCGCTTGGCTTTGTGCGATTGCCATGATTCCTGTTATCCCTGCTACCACCATCGCAGCGGATAGCTCAGATTACCCCAATCGTTCCGTGCGTTTTATCGTGCCGTACACCCCTGGCGCGATTAACGATTTTGTTGCACGGCTGGTGGCGGTAAAGCTCACCGATGCGTGGGGCAAACAGGTGGTGGTCGATAACCGTCCGGGTGGCGGTACGCAAATCGGCACCGAACTGGTGGCTAAGTCCAACCCGGATGGATATACGTTGCTGCTGGCGCCGACAGCGTTTGTCGTGAATGTATCGCTGTATCCGAAGCTGCCCTACGACACGCTGCGCGATTTTGCAGCGGTAACGCAGATCGGTGCAGCGCCGTATCTGATGGTGTGCAATGCGCAGTTGCCGGTGAAATCGGTCAAAGATTTGATCGCGTTAGCCAAAGCCAAACCCGGCCAGCTGTCGTATGCTTCAACTGGCAGTGGCGGTTCGGCGCACTTGATGGGTGAGATGTTTAAAGTCGGTGCGGGCGTGGACATGATTCATGTGCCGTACAAAGGTTTGGCGCCGGGACTGACCGACGTATTTTCGGGGCAGGTGAGCTGCACCTTTGGTACGCAAGTCGCACTCGGCCCGCACATCAAGGCCGGGCGTGTGCGTGCGATTGGCCTTACCGGCGCCAGGCGTTCCAAGTCAGCACCTGATGTTCCCACGATTGCCGAGAGTGGCATCCCCGGTTACGACGGCAGTGGCTGGTGGGGCGTTGTGGTGCCTGCCGCCACCCCCAGACCTATCGTGAATAAACTGAATGGTGACATTGTGCGTCTGCTCAAAGCGCCGGATGTACGTGAGCGGCTGGAAGGGCAGGGCGTGGAAGTGGCAGGAACGACGCCGGAACAATTCGCAAAATTAATACGCGATGAGATTGTGTATTGGGGCAAGGCGGTGAAGGCTTCGGGGGCGAAGCCGGATTGAACTATGCACTGAACATCGGCGCAACAAACGCAAAAAAACCGCCCGTCAAATAAACCGCCAGCGACACAAAATAAATCCACAGCGACATTTTTCGCGTGCGTGTGCAGGCAGCAGCCAGCGCGGGGTCGGCGGGGCAGGGCAGTGTGCGCGCACGCCATTGCATGAAACCGGCAAATGCCAGCATCACGCTGGCAGCGAAAAATACTTCTGTCTTGTGTTCTGACAGCCACACCAGTTGCGGCACGGCAGACACCAGTGACGACAACGCCGCCCCTGCGCCCAGCGCTACCAGCAGTGCCGGTAGCGCGCAGCACACCAGGGCGCCGCCACTGGCGAACAGCGACAGCAGCGAGGCGGCCTTGCTTTGCTCAAGGCCATTCATGCGCTACTTCTTCGCGCGGATTGCGGCTTTGAGTTGTTGCGCGGTGTCGCCGACAGTTTCGATTTTGGTTACGTCGTAACCGGCGTTTTTAATCAGGTCTTTGACGGTATCGTGCGACAGCGTTTGCCCATCCTTTAATTGCACCGCGACGATTCTGTTTTTAAGATCGACATACACGTCTTTGGTTTGCGACAGCGAGCGCATTTTTTTCTCGATGCCTTGCGCACAAAAGGCGCACACCATGCCGTTGACTTCGGCTTTGATGGTTTGAATGGCGGCGGTTGCTGCGCTGCTGGCGAGGGTCAATAGCAGCAGAGATACGTTAAGCATTTTTTTCATAATGGTTTTTCCTTAAAATATGTACATGAAGTTAAAGCGAATCTGGCGTGAGTTATTGACGCCTGCTTCGATGAAATAGCCTTTGTTGATGAGGCGCAGCATGGGTGTGATTTCCAGTTTATCGGATAGCCCGCGCATGCGCCGCGCTTCAACGATGAACCACGGTTGCGTGTCTTCATAGTCGGCTTCAAAAAAAGAAAAGCCTGCTCTGATGGAAGCGTAATCATGATTCACACTGCTGGCGCGATAAAGTCGCGCCATAGTGGACACATAAACACGTGTGGTTTCATAGTCGAGTTGAACGCCCGGTGTCAGCATGAGTTTGCCGCCGGAAAAATCATTGCCTTCAACCGATCCGATGCCGCCGAGCAGCCACACGTTAGCCTGTGAGTCTTTGGTGTTCCAGCGTTGCAGCAGGCGCGTGTAAGTGATTTCCGACAGCGTACGGGTTGTGCGTTTGTCGTCAGAGCGCATGTATAAAAGCCCGCCGCCAACCGCATCACGCGGTGTCAGCGCATAGTTCAACCAGGCTTCGCGCCAGTTCGGGCCTAAATCACCCATCGCCATCCATGAATCCTTGAAGCCCATCGGACCGGCGTTGGCAACGCTACAGGCGACGAGCAGCATGCAGTAAATTAGCAGCCGCATTGCTTGCTCGTGTTGAGTGTTACAAAGGCCCAAACGCTGGTGGTGAAACGCGCCGCTTTGACGCTGCTTCATACGCGGATGCCACTCTGAGAATGATATCTTCCTTGCCCGGTTCTGCGCGGAACACCATTGAGAAAGGCAGACCCGGTGCGGCGAGCGTAGTGGGCGTATCCGATGCGACATTTTCATATCGCTTGCCATCGGCGCTGAGTTTGAACACCGGATCGTAGGCCACGTTGACATAGCCTGCCGGAATCAGCACTTCGGTGAGTCCGGCATTGGGGCCGTAGTAGGTTTCAGGCCGCGTATTGCCCACATAGCCCGGATGATGCGCACCGCCAATCAGCCCAGGCGGGTAAACCGTGTGCAGACGTACCAGGCAATCGAGCTGATTTTCGTGAATCACCATCATGTCCACGCGGCGCAGCAGTTCGCGCAGCATGATGCGTTCATCTATGCCTTGGCGCCCGCCCAGCGGGTTGCGCGGGTCAGTGGTTTCTTCCCAGTTTTTGAAGCCTGCGCGGCCGTCATCGCCCCAGAACTTGGACCGGGCATTGAGTTTGGCGAAGTCATCCAGTGTTTCGCTGTAGCCACGGGCTTTCCAGTCGGCCGCGCGGCGTTTCAAGTACTGCGGGATGTGGAAGCGGAACATGTTGGCAAGCTTCTGATCCTGCACCGTGCCGATATCAAAATTCACCGGCGGTTCGATACGTCCGTCGGCCAGTTCAATCAAATAATCAATCGGCTTCATGGTCCCCGTGCCAAACACCTTGCCCGGCGCGAATTCGGTGGGTTCAATGGCGGCAGCGAACTCCTTAAACACAGGCTGCCCGCTTTTGTCGAGCCGGAACAGGATATCTGGCATGAATACCGGCACCAGACGTGCCAGCGCCGTACGGAAATCGACTTTCATGAGCTCCAGCGATGGATCGCGTTGCCAATAGCGATGTGACGATTCCACCAAGGTTGCCTGAAGTTTGTCGCCCAGCATAGATTTGATTTCGTGTGCAACCGCCACGACAATGGGCTCCTCCGCCTTGCTGCCTGGTGGATACGCCATCGATTCCCTAATGACGCCTATGCGCATGCCCTGCAAGGACGGCGGCGCGCTGGTGTGGGTAGCATAGGGGGTTGCGAGCACAGACGATCGCGGCACGGTGGTGTAGACGTCGCGCGGATCGTAATAGCCGCTGCCGGCGGGCTTGTCGGTATCCTTCAGGGCGTCGAGAACTTTGGCACAATCAACAATGCTGCGGCAGTGAATGCCGCTGCGGTCACAGTAAATATCTGCACCGATGGCGCCGCCGTCAAAGCCCAGCATGGCCTTGTGTGGCAGGATCAGCGCTACCGAATTGTGGTTAGACGGCCCGCGGCACGAGGCGCGTGTTTCTTCGCCGAGGCTCGCCATCACCATGTTCGTGCTTACAGACAGCGCGGAGCCGGAGCTGGAGCCGAGCGATGCGGCGCGCGTGGTGTCATACGGATTCGACGGATTGCCGCCCCACGTAGCGCGCTGATAGCCAAGTGTTGAAGGCAGCACTTTGTCGGGATGATTACGTCCCCCGGGATCGCCCGCGCGTCCGTTGTATTCGGTATTCACCGCTTTGGCGAAAATGATAGCGCCCTTCTTGCGCAACTGATCGACGAGGATGTGATCCCGCGCTGGAAAATCGATATCGTAGGCCGCGTCGCCGCCCCCGGTTGAGCGCATATCCTGCGTGTCGAAAGGATCTTTAAACGAGAACGCCACGCCATACATCGGCATTTTTTCAAGATCAGGATTGCGGCCATATTGCGCATCGAGTTCGGCGGCGCGTTCCAACGCATCAGGCTGGTGGCGGAACTCGTCGCAGACGGGCGGAGCGCCTTTGGGCAATGGCCCCTGCGAGGGGTGACGGTCAAAATCACCTTTACAGGTGACAGAACGCTCACCACGAATATTGATCGTCGCAAGCGCGTTGACTTGCCCAGCGTTCGGTATGCCGGCAATCATGCCGAATTGTTGATGCACAGTGGGGTCAGAGGCGGTGGCTTCCATGCGGCCATATTCAAGCGGCGGCCCCTGGTATTTGTCGAGATCAGGGAGAAACGTAGCGGCTTTCAACGTTGCCGTTGGAAATTTCAGGGGTTGGCCGCTGCGCACTGTGCCAGACGCGGGCGGGACGGGTGCGCCGTCTTGAGTCACCAGCATACTGGACACGCCGTTGTAGGCGCGCACGCGCGCAATATAGCGTTGCACAACTTCGGTCACTGTGATGTCGCCCGCGCGTATCGCTGCGTGCAACTCGGCTATAGTGGCTTCTTCAAGCTGAAAGGTTTTGGCGGGCATGGTGATCATATTATTGTGACACAGTCAGGGTGCCGGTGCGCTGGCTGCTTGTGATGCCGCTTGCGCGAATTTTTCATACAGCGTCCAGTCAAGTGGATGGGCTTCCAGCGTTTGTGGATTCCACATGCGGCGCGGCAATTCCAGAATATCGCCGCCGTAAACATGCAGCCCGATGGCGGGCGTGTTGCCGATGCATTCGGCGACATGCGCCGTGCTGCCCAGCATCGGCAAAATCGCGCCGCGGGTAAGTGTGACGTCACTCGCTTTGCGAAGTGCGCCGTTTTCCTCGCGATACAAGGTATTTTTTTCTTCACCCGACAGCAGCAAAATGGTTGCCCACGTACCGTGATCATGCGGAGGCGTGCGGCGTCCTGCGGGAAAGCAAACCTTCAACAAAGTAATGGTCGGCGAGCGGTAAAAAACCTGTCGCGCATTGCCACCGACACCCGATACATAGCTGAGCGCTGCTTCAACGGCAGCAACGTCGCCGCGCAAGGCTTCAAGTTCATCGCGCGCGGTCTGCATGGGGTTAGCGCTTTCACCGGCCTTGGCGAAGCGGGCAACGAGTTCGTGGGCTTTCATGGTGTTCCTTTGATGTATTCAGATTGCAGGCAATGTTTGCATAAAACATGCGAGCATAACAATAGCGCATCTTTTGCCTGTTGTTATGCGCAACTTGGGCTTTTCCGCTGACGGACAGTAAAAATTCCTCAGGCAATTGTTCGGCTGGAAGCGCATAAATGTGAAAAGCAGGCCATGGAAATAGACCTGCGTGTTCCTGCTGCGCGCTTTCTGCTAAAATCCGCGCCTCCCGGAGAGGTGGCAGAGTGGTTGAATGTACCGGTCTCGAAAACCGGAAGGGTCGCAAGGCCCTCGAGGGTTCGAATCCCTCCCTCTCCGCCAGTCAATTTGCTGGCACATGTATCTGTTGTTGGTGACGCGTCATGCAGATTTCAACATGCACTGTCAGGCTATCTGGTTATGGCTAACGAGCCGCTGTACAAAGTGCCTACCAACCATCGTCTGTTGCTCGCAGCGCGTCCCGTTGGTGTGCCGGGGCCAGAGAATTTCACCGCAGATGCTGTTCCTGCGCGAGCGCCTGCTGTTGGCGAGGTGCTGCTGGAGACACTTTATCTTTCCCTTGATCCCGCCATGCGCTCGTGGATGAGCGAGGGCACGTCCTATAAACAGGGCATTCCACTCGGAGATGTGATGCTGGGTGGCGGTATCGCCCGCGTGCTGCACAGTTGCGCAGAAGGGTTTGTTACCGGCGATCTGGTGCAGGCGCGGCTGGGCTGGCAAACCCATCCAACGATTGCGGGGCGTTACCTGCAAAAACTCGCTCTCACGCTGGGCTCCGCTGAGGACTGGATTGGCCCACTGGGCTTGAGCGCTGTCACCGCCTATTTCGGCTTGCGCGATATCGGCGGCTTGCGGTCGAATGATCGCGTGCTGGTTTCTGCCGCAGCCGGTGGCGTGGGTCAGATCGCCGTGCAGATTGCGCGCATCGAAGGTTGCCGCGTTGTGGGTATCGCGGGCGGGGCGCAAAAATGCGCCTTTATTACAGACGAGCTCGGCGCTGCTGTGGCCATTGATTACAAAACGGAAAAAGACTTGTCGGCTGCCATCGCACGCGCCTGTCCTGACGGGATAGATATTTACTTCGATAATGTTGGCGGCCCCACGCTCGACGCGGCGCTGGAGCATTTGCGTCCAGGCGCACGCGTGGTGCTGTGCGGACGCATCTCGCAAACGCATGCCGCCGAGCCGTATGGCGTACGCAATCTCGGGCGACTGTCGGCGGCGCGTGGGCGTATGCAGGGATTTCTGGTGTTCAACTACCATGATCGTTACGACGAAGCCCGCACCTGGCTTGCCGCGCGGCGGCGCGATGGCAGCCTGCGCCAGCGGCTGCATGTGTTGGACGGCCTGGTGCAGGCGCCCATCGGTCTTGGCATGCTATTCCGGGGTGAGAATTCCGGCAAGCTCGTGGTACGCGTCGCCGAGGGGTAGTATTCCTGAGGCAAATAGTGCGTCTTATCAAAAGGCGAAAGACGAAAGGGTGGTGGATATGCGTGCGGCCATCAACGCCACGCTGGCGTTTTTCATTTTCGGGTGCGGCATGGTTGCTGTTTGGCCAGCCGCCGCGCAACCCTATCCGGCAAAACCGCTGCGCATCATTGTGCCGCTCGCGCCGGGCGGCGGTAACGATACGGTGGCGAGACTTGTCGCGCAAAAGCTGAGTGAAAGCATGGGGCAGGTGGTTATGGTGGACAATCGCGCAGGTGGAGGCGGCGTGATTGCCTCGGAACTCGTTGCCAGGGCACCCGCTGACGGCTACACACTTTATCTCGTCAGTTCGTCTTTTGCTGCTGCGCCCGCACTACAGCGCAAGCTGTCATTCGATGCACTGAAAGATTTCGCGCCGATTACCCGACTCGCAACGGTGCCGGGCGCACTAACGGTTCATGCCTCAATGCCTGTGAAATCCGTTCAGCAATTGCTGGCGCTTGCGAAATCACGGCCCGGCGAAGTCACCTACGGTTCGGCGGGCATCGGCAGCGGCTCGCACTTTGCGGGCGAGATCTTCAAGCTCGCGTCCGGTGTGAATCTCTTGCACGTACCCTACAAAGGCAGTGCACTCGTGACGACTGCGCTGCTGTCCGGGGAAGTCATGTTGTCTTTCAGCAACCCGATCTCGGCAATGCCGCACGTGACGACGGGCCGTCTGCGCATACTGGCTGTAACCAGCGCAAAGCGCTGGCCGCTGCTGCCGCAATTTCCGAGCGTGGCTGAGACGGTGCGCGGTTATGAATCGATTTTATGGTATGGCATGGTGGCTCCGGCGGGGACGCCTCAACTGATCCTTGCCCGTCTGCATCAAGAACTCACGAAGATCATGGCCATGCGGGATGTCGTCGAGCGCCTGTCGTCAGAAGGATCGCTTCCAATGACCGAGCGCCCGGAGGAGTTTGCGGCTTTTCTGAGAAAAGAAATCACGCATTGGGAGAGCGTTTTGAAAACCACCGATTTAAGGCGCCACTAAAATTATTTTTTGTCTTGGGTTAAGTGTGGCGATGCATCAGTAATTACGCTACTTCGACGCTACTGATGGGCAGTGATATTCTCGACCGATACAAATCACTTAAATCTTGATTGGGGAAACACAAATGAAACTGGAACTCAAAGGCCGCATTGCATTTGTTACGGGCGCATCAAGGGGAATTGGCGCCGCAATTGCCAGGGCATTGGCCGCAGAGGGTGTCAGCCTCGCGTTGTTCGGGCGCGATGTCGCACGATGCAAGAAACTTGCAGGCGACCTGAGTAAGCGGCATCCAGCGCTACGAACGGTTGTAGTGCAGCTCGATCTTGAGAAGCCCGCGACGATTAAAGCCTCGGTCACCAAGGCCGCAAAAGCGCTGGGCGGCTGCGATATTCTGATCAACTGTGCAGGCGGCGCCTATCGCGGGCGGCTGGAGGAAATCCCCGACGAGAAATGGGAAAGTTTCTTCAGCGTCAAACCACTGGGATTGATTCGCGTCACGCGGGAATGTCTGCCATATCTTCGCAAATCGACGCAAGCGCGGATTATCAACATTGCGGGAACCCGTGGACGCGAGCCTGCGACGTTTTCCGTAATGGCAGCGCCGATCAATCTGGGCACCCTGGCCGTTACCAAGGCCATGGCAAACGAGTTGGGACCCCAGGGCATTACGGTGAATGCAGTCAACCCCGGTTCCACAGATACGGGCCGTTGGACGGAGCTGGTGAATATGACGGCCCGCGACCGTAGCATTTCAACCAAGGAAGCAGAAAAATACCTCAATCGCGAAGTGCCGATGGGGCGAGTGGTTCAGGCAGAGGATGTCGCTGATTTATGTGTCTTTCTTGCGTCATCGCGGGCAGGCATGATCAGCGGCGTCGCCGTGAATGTAGACGGTGGACGCACACGCAGCATCTGATCACGCGTGGCTGGCTACGGATCAATCGTAATGCCGCCTTTGGTAATAATTTCCCGCCATTTCACGATTTCAGTCGAAATGTATTTGCCCAGTTCTTCCGGCGTAGTGGCCAGCGGCTCTGCGCCGAAGTCGACAAAGCGGGTGCGCACAGCGGTGTCCGCCATCGCAGCTGCGACTTCGCGGTACAGTTTGTCGACCATTGGCCGCGCTGTGCCACGGGGCGAGATGAACGCAAACCACGCCGCTGACACGTAGCGCCTGAAGCCTGCCTCGGCAGCGGTGGGCACTTCAGGCAGCGCGGCAAGGCGCTTTTCAGCGGCGACGATCAGCGCACGTACCTGACCCGCTTTGATTTGCCCGCGCACATTCGGCAGCAGTTGAAAACTCACGGGCGCCTGACCCGATACCAGATCAGTCACCAGGTTTGCCGTCACGCGATAGGGCACATGCGTCATTTGTGCACCGACAATTTGCTCGAAGAACGCACCCGACAAATGCTGCGCGCTGCCGTTGCCCACTGAGCCGTACGGCACGTTCGGGTTTTTCTTAACATAATCAATGAGTTCTGCAATGTTCTGCACCGGCAGACGTGCGCTGACGACAACCACGTTGGGCAGGCTGGCGTAGAGCGACACGGGCTGAAAATCGCGCTCCGGGTCATAGCCGAGATTGGCATACAGCGTTTTGTTGGCTGCCAGTGGGCCGGAGGCGCTCATGCCAAGCGTGTAGCCATCGGGCGCAGCCTTCGCTACAGCGGCGGTACCAACGTTGCCGCCCGCAGCGGGGCGGTTGTCAACCACAAAACGCTGGCCTATTGATGTGCCCATGCGCTCCAGCACGATGCGCGTGATGACGTCGCTGGCGCTGCCACCAGAAAACGGCACGATCATGGTGATTTGTCGTGCGGGATAGTCCTGCGCCAGCGCGCCATCCGACAGCGCCGCGCATGTCAGCACTGTTGTGGCAAGAAAACGGCTCATCACGTTGCTCATCAAATCATACTCCCCGTTGCGCTGCCTGTTTCGCTACCGAAGCGTTCACACATCATTTCTTCAAACGAAAGTTTCGACGATTCCACAGCACCGCCCGAGCGCAAGCAGTAACCGTCGCAGCGACTGGCAGCCGCGGGCGCTTTACCGTCGCGCAGCGCACGCGCGCCGTCGAGCATGGCGCGCCTGAAATGCACGATGCCTACATCGGTAGGCGACAGACGTTCTTTGGTACGGTCAGCAATGATGCCCTGACTTTCCCACGCCATTTGATCTTGTTCGGCAATGCCGCGCACACCGGTGAAGGTGCGATGTTTTTGATCGTCCCGATCAATCAGATAATCGTTCGTGCGATTGCGCAGCGGCACATAGCCCGGCCCCAGCTCGGCCATTTGCCCGTAGCCGCCTTTTTCGTACTTGGCGCGTTCGTCGGCCGTGAGCGGACGGTCGGGATGCCAGCCATACACATAGATCCAGCACGAGGCATCGGTAATTGGCACCCACGAGTAGCCGAAATAGGTTTCACCCGGCATCGCCGCTGGTGTGAGCGAATGCGCAGGCAGCATGAACTGTGTGATGCGCCAGTAGAGCGTGTCGTTATCTGCTTTGCGCGAACCGCCGATGACGAAGCCGACATCATGCTCACGTACCACGAACTGCGGCAGCGGATCGTTGCGCAGCCAGCGCAGCCGGTTTTCGTCAGCCGCCGCATCAGGATTTTCGTTTGATTTCACACCGGGCGCGGGCATGTGTAGAAACGAAAAGTGCGCGGTGTCGAGTGCGCCTTCCATCGAATGCGCCCAGTTGCAATCAACCAACCGCTTGCTGACGTAACGGTGCGATGCTGGTACCAATCCGCATTCGAGTTGTGGCGGCGCGGCTGGCATGTGCTCGGCAGGTCCGAGATAGGCCCACACCATGTCGCCGAACTCGCGCGTCGGGTAGGCCTTGATCGACACTTTGCCGTGATAACCGGCCTCCGGTGGCACGTTGGGCATATCGACACAATGACCATTCACATCGTATTTCCAGCCGTGATACACACAGCGCAAACCACATTCTTCGTTTCGCCCGAAAAACAGATTTGCGCCGCGATGCGCGCATTGCGGCTCGACCAGCCCCACCTTGCCTTGCGTATCACGAAACGCCACCAGATCTTCGCCCATGATTTTCACACGGATAGGCGGACCATCCGGCTCGGCCATTTCGCGCGACAACGCAAACGGATGCCAGAAGCGCCGAAAGTATTCGCCCATGGGCGTAGCGGCGTCAGTGTGCGTCAGTAACTCGTTGTCAGCAGCGGAAAGCATGACTCAAGTCTTTTGTATGGATTTCAAACCGCCCATATACGGCTGCAACGCCAGCGGCACGCTGACGCTGCCATCGGCATTCTGGTAGTTCTCCAGAATCGCCACCAGCGTGCGTCCGACGGCAAGGCCGGAGCCGTTGATGGTATGCACAAACTCGGTTTTACCTTGCGCGTTGCCGGTAGTACCCGCGCTGCGAAAGCGAGCCTGCATGCGCCGCGCCTGAAACGCCTCAAAATTACTGCACGACGAAATCTCGCGATACGCAGTCTGTCCTGGCAGCCACACTTCAATATCGTACGTTTTGGCGGAGGAGAATCCCATGTCGCCGCTGCACAGCGTAATCGTACGAAACGGCAGTTCCAGTTTTTTTAGAATTGTTTCAGCATGTGCCGTGAGTTCTTCATGTGCCGCTGTCGAATTCTCCGGCGTTACGATCTGCACCAGTTCAACCTTGTCGAACTGATGCTGGCGAATCATGCCGCGCGTATCTTTGCCGTACGAACCGGCTTCGCTGCGAAAGCATGGCGTGTGACAAACAAATTTCAGCGGAAGTTCGCTCAATGTGAGTATTTGATTTTTAACGAAATTTGTTACGGGGTATTCAGCTGTTGGAATCAAATACAGATCACGTCCTTCGATCTTGAACAAATCATCCTTGAACTTGGCAAGGCTGGACACGCCATTCGCGCATTCGCCACTCACCAGGTACGGCGCATAGACTTCCGTGTAGCCATGCTCCTGCGTATGCACATCGAGCATGAATTGCGCCAGCGCGCGGTGCATGCGCGCAACACCGGCCTTCAACACCGAAAAGCGCGCACCGGCGATTTTGCCTGCGGTGTCGAAATCCAGTTGCCCCAAACCCTCGCCCACATCGACGTGATCCTTCACCGGGAAATCAAACTGGCGCGGCTCGCCGACGCGGCGCACTTCCACGTTGTCATCCGCTGACTTGCCAGCGGGCACCGAGGACAGCGGCAAATTGGGAATCACCATCAAAAAATCGGTGAGCCGCTTCTGCACGCTGTCGAGCTGCTGCTCCAGTGATTTCAATTGCTCGGCTTGCGCATTGACTTCCGCCATCAGTGCAGATGCGTCTTCCCTTTTGGCCTTCAACTGACCGATTTGCTTTGACATAGAATTGCGGCGCGCCTGCAAATCCTGCGTGTCTGTTTGTACTTTTTTGCGTTCTGCTTCCAGCGCCTCGAATTCGGCCGCGGGCAGGGTAAAGCCGCGCGCGGCAAGGCGTTGTGCCACGCCCGCAAGATCGCTGCGCAATAACTGTATGTCTAGCATGATGATTTCCCGGCAATAAATGCTGTGTTCAAGGCCGCTATTATCGCGGAGATTGGCGATGCTCGCATCGGGCACAGTAGAATTCAGCCTGCTGTGGTTCAACCTCTGTCATTCAACGGCACACTTGATCGCAACATTCGCCATTCATGAGCGCGTTAGACCTCTATATTCCCCGGGAGCTTGAAAGACCTGCGGCGCTAGACGCACTGGCGCTGGGGCTGGTCTATTTTGCGTTGGCCTTTTATTCCAGTCACCTGGTCAGGCAAGTCGACGCAGTTTCCAACGTCTGGTTTGCCAACGCTGCTGCCATGGCCGTTTTGGCTTCTTCCCGATATTCGCGCTGGCCGCTTTTGTTGCTGACGGTAGTCATCGCCAACGTATCGGCGGGTGTGGTTTATAACAGCAAGTTATTGTTTGCCCTGGGCTTTGTGCCGGGCAACGTCGTGGAAGTTGCGCTGGGTGCATGGTTACTGCGGCGCGGTAATTTGTGGCGCACCTTTGACCGTGATTTCGCGGCTTTCGCGCGCGCTGCTGGCGGGGGCGCTGTTGCCAGAGCTTGTCGGGGCAACCTTTGGCGCACTATCGCTGCATTGACATGGCTTTTCTGCGTTTCTGGTTGCATGGGGAGACTGGTATGTCGGTTCGGTAATCGGCGCTAATGTGGCACTGCCAGTGGCACTGGCATTGCGTAACACGTCGGCTTCGCAAGCCTGGGAGGCAATTATTTGCGCCCCTGCCATTGCTGTTGCTACTGGCGACGATTGGATTTGCGCTGCTGGTATTGCGCCACCCTCCCTACCCGATGGTTTACAACGGTAGCGGTTTGGGCCTGGCGATATGCCAGCGCCTGGCAAACCTGATGCACGGCGAGCTCCATGCGGAGAGCGAATGGCAGGTGGGGAGCGTATTTACGTTCACGATACCGCTTGCTACGGCGGTTGCAGAAGCTGCGCCCAAGTGAATTGATGCGAGGCCGCGCTTGGCAGCCAGCGCGGTAGAATGCGCGCTTCACAATGAGGAGCGTCAGTGTCCCGCAGAATCATGATCGTTGTGCTGCTTTGGGCCGCTACCCAAACCGCCGTGGCACAAAATTACCCGTCGCGCACCGCGCGCATGATCGTGCCGTGGACGGCGGGCGGCACGGCTGATCTGCTCGCGCGCATTGCTAGCCAGAAGTTTTCTGAAAGTTTCGGCCAGCAATTCGTGGTGGACAACCGCCCTGGTGCGGGCGGGCTGATCGGCACCGAACAGGCGGCAAAAGCCACTGCTGACGGCCACACCCTGTTGCTGGCTACCACTGCGCCTAACTCTGTGGCCCCCAGCCTCTACGCGAAAATTCCCTTTGACCCGGTAAAAGATTTTGCGTCGATTTCGCTGATGGCAACCACTTGCTATGTGCTTTCAGTTCATCCGCAAATGCCGGTCAGTAACGCTCGGCAACTGGTGGCGCTGGCGAAAGCGCGTCCGGGGCAACTCACGTTTTCGTCGCCTGGTGCCGGTACGCCCAATCATCTGTCAGGGGAAATGTTCAAAATGCTCACTGGCATTGAGATGCAGCATGTGCCGTACAAAGGCAGTTCGCAAGCGATAGCGGATGTGATGGGCGGACAAATTGCATTGAGTTTCGAGAACATTGTGGTCGCCAGCCCGATTGTGAAATCGGGGCGCATCAAGGCGCTGGCGGTTACCAGCGCAAATCGCGCAGGTGCGTTGCCTGCGGTGCCCACCATCGCGGAATCCGGCGTGCCCGGGTTCGAGGCTGTCGGCTGGTTTGGCGTGGTCGCACCGGCCGCCACGCCCAGGGATATTGTTTCGAAACTCAACAGCGAACTAGTGCGCGTGCTGGCGTCTGCGGATGTAAAGGAGCGTATCTCCGGGTTGGGTGCAGAGGTGGTGAGCACCTCGCCTGAGGGACTCGATCAATTCAATCGCGCACAAATTGCGCTGTGGGCCAAAGTTGTTAAAGCCTCTGGTGCACGGGTAGAATAACTGTTTAAAAACAAATGCTTACAAAGGATTCTCTGATGGCTGTGCTACCCTACAATATTCCCGGATTTAATCCCGCTGTTACGCTGCCCAAGGTGAAATTTCCAGCTGGTGCGACCGATTGCCACGCCCACGTGTTCGGCCCGCAAAGCGCGTTTCCGTATACGTCAGGCGCGGCCTACATACCACCGGATGCCACGCCCCACGATTTTGCCCGCATGCTGACGGCTATCGGCTGCCAGCGCGCGGTGCTGGTGCAGCCCAGCGTGTACGGCTCGGACAATTCGTGCATGGTGGCTGCGCTGAAATCCGGCGTGTTTAATTTTCGCGGCATAGCCGTGGTGGAACCCAACGTTACTGACAAAGAACTGCAAACCCTGCATGACGCGGGCGTGCGCGGCATACGCATCAACCTCGCTTCAGAAACCGAGGGTCTCAAATTTGCCGACGGCGAACGCCTCGCGCCACGTCTGAAAGCCATGGGTTGGCATTTGCAGTTTTTTCTCGATATGGAAAAAATGCCGGAGGCCGAAGCCCAGCTCGCATCGCTGCCGATCACTATTGTGATTGATCATTTCGCCAAGTGTCAGGCCGCCAATGGCGTGAGCGGTGCTGCGTTTCAGGCGCTGCTGCGGCTGGTGAAACGCGATAACGTGTGGGCGAAAATCATGGGTGCGTATTTTCTGTCAAAGAATAAACCGCACTATCCCGATGTCACGCCGCTTGCACGGGCGATGGTCGCTGCCGCACCGGATCGTATGGTGTGGGGCACTGACTGGCCACACCCCGGCGCACGCGCCAACATGCCGGATGATGGCGACTTGGCCAATCAGTTTGGTGAATGGGCGCTTGACGAAGCCGTGCGCCGGAAAATACTGGTAGATAATCCGGCGCGGTTGTATGGGTTTTAGCGCACTGCCTGCACGATCAGGCGGCAGGCGGCAACACATCGTCCATAAAGCTGGCGATCTTTGCGCTAAGGTAACGTTGGCCTGCGAGTACGGTATGCACCGCCTCGATAATTTCCTGCGCGGCTGAATCTTTCAGAACATAGCCCCGCGCACCAGCCTCAAACGCATGGCGCACGTAGTCTGACGTGGCATGCATCGACAGAATCACGACTTTGGCTTCGGACCATTGCACGCACAATTCACGCGCGGCTTCGATGCCATTCATGCGTGGCATTGAACCGAGATTTCCCATTAGCCTTGGTTTCTAATGGAAGCCATTAGCGCAAGTCATTGATTAAGATGACAGTATTGGCATTTTTAGGTAACTTGATAGATCGCGATTTCAGTGCAGGGTAATTATGGAATTTGACCTACGTTTTACCGAC
>CANKUB010000091.1 GCA_947486575.1 Betaproteobacteria bacterium
AAGTGCCCAGCAGCAGCGTGTAACCATCGGGCACCGACGCAGCCGCCATGCCGTGACCGATAAGACTGCCTGCGCCACCGCGATTGTCGATCACCAACTGCTGCCCCCAGATTTCTGACAGACGCGGTGCGACCTCGCGCGCGGTGTAGTCAGTTGAACCACCCGGCGGATAGGGCACGATGAAGCGAATCGGCTTGGTGGGGTAATTTTGCTGAGTAGGCTGAGCAAACACGCTGCTCGCTACCCACAACAGTCCGCACAGCATGGCCATTACACTGCTAGTTATCCGCATACATTTTTTCCTGATTCAAGGGATGACTACGCACCCAATTCCTCAATTGCGCGCGTTAAAGCCGACATTCTGGCGATGCCTGAAACCCATCGCGCACCTGGTTGAAGTGTATACAGTCATTTCATCCAGTATGGCAACGCGGCAAAACCGGCACGCTGGCCAGCGGCGCTATAATCCACCATTCCCATTCCGCCCGCGCCATGCTGGTGGCGTGTGCCAAGCCCCGTAATAAAAATAACTGAATAATGTTTAAAAACAAATACTTATATACCTCCTTCGTCATTACCCTTTGTCTTGCCGGCGCTGCGTATGCGCAAACCTACCCCACGCGCCCGATCCGCTTCATCGTTCCTTTCCAGCCCGGCGCGGGTACTGACATAACGGCACGTACGGTCGCGGGCAAGATGAGCGAACTGTTGGGTCAACAGGTCGTTGTCGACAATCGTCCCGGCGCGTCAGGCAACATCGGCCTGGAGCTCGTTGTGCGCGCACCTGCGGATGGCTACACGATTGGGCTGATCTCCGCCACAGTTACGGTCAACAGCGTCCTGCAAAAACGAATGCCCTTCGATATCACGCGCGATTTTGCAGCGGTTTCACAGTTGACCTCGCAGCCGTATTGTCTGACTGTGCATCCCGGCATTCCGTCCAAAACCGCACGCGACTTCATCGAACTGGTGCGCGCCAAGCCGAATTTCTACACCTATGGCTCGTCCGGCACCGGGGGACTTTCACATCTGGCCGGCGCAATGCTCGCCTCCATGGCGAAAGTCAGCTGGATACACGTGCCCTACAAAGGCGGCGCTCCAGGCATCACCGACATGCTGGGCGGTCAGATTAACTCGCAGTTTGCCACCATCATCGGCACGCAGGCTCACGTCAAGGCGGGCAAGCTGCGCTGGCTCGCGGTCAGCACCTTGAAACGCTCCAGTGCCGTTCCCGACCTGCCCACTATGTCCGAGGCCGCGCTGCCCGGCTTCGATGTCAATGGTTGGTACGGCATGCTTGCGCCTGCGGCAATACCCAAAACGGCACTTGAGAAGCTCAGCCGCGCAACGCTTGACGCGTTAAAAGCACCGGATGTCGGCCCGCGCTTTGCCGCAGATGGCTCCGAGCCCGTCGGCAGCTCACCTGACGATTTTGCCGCGCATATCAAACGCGAAATCGCGAAGTATGCGAAAGTTACCAAAGACGCAGGCATGAAAATAGACTGATTTCAAATTATTAAGCACGGGAACCCCCATGACCCTCGCAACCGATCTCGCTAAACGTATCCTCGAAACCCGCTACGCCGATCTCCCACCGGAGGCCATCCACTGGGCCAAGGTCGGCATGCTCGACACCATCGGCTGCATGGTCGCCGGCAGCCGTGACAAGAGCACGCAAATCGTCACTCGCGTAACGACCGGTTCCTCCGGTCCGAGCCTTTTGTTCGGACAAGACCGCCGCGTCGCAGCACTTGACGCCGCGCAGATCAACGGCACGGCCGCGCATGCGCTCGATCTGGACGATTGCAGCAATACGCTGGGCGGACATCCGTCGGCTGCGGTGCTGCCCGCATTGTTTGCATTGGCCGACGAAGTGGGCGCCAGCGGTGAGCAATTCATCGCCGCCTATGTGGTGGGCTTCGAAACGGAATGCAAACTCTCGCTGTGCCTGAATTTTCATCAATACACCAAAGGCTGGCATCCCACGGTGACCATCGGCATTTTCGGTGGCACGGCGGCCGCTTGTCACCTGCTGGGCCTGAGTGAAGAAAAAACGGCTATCGCGCTGGCCATGGCCGCGTCGATGGCGGCTGGGGTGAAATCCAACTTTGGCACCGACACCAAGCCACTACATGTGGGCAACTCAGCGCGCAGCGCTTTGTTCGCTACTGTGCTGGCACGCGAAGGTTTCACCGCCAGTCCTGGCGCCTTTGAGCACAAGCAAGGATATCTCAACGTATTCAATGGCGAAGGCAATTACGACGTCTCGAAAATTTTTCCGCACTGGGGTGCGCCGTGGGACATCGTCAAGCCCGGTATCGCCATCAAGCAATACACCTGCTGCGGCAGCACCCACCCAGTCGTTGATGCTGTACTTGACCTGACGAAAGAACATAACCTGCGGCCCGAAATGGTCGCAAAGTTGCAAACCTGGACGCACCCGCGCCGCCTGGAACACACCAACCGTCCCGATCCCAAGAGCGATGTGGATGCCCGGTTCAGCGTGCAATACGTGGCCTCGCGCGCGCTGGCTGACCGCTGTGTGGTGGATAAGCATTTTGAAAATGGTGCCTATAACGAACCGCGCATCCAGTCGTTACTCAAGCGGGTGCAATCGGCGACCTACACCACCGAGCAGTTTCCGGCCGATAACCATTTTGCTGCCGAAGTGCGTATCACACTGACCGACGGCAATATCGTTTCCAAAAAGCTCGATCAACCCTACGGCCGCACCTCGGCAAATCCATTGTCCGCCGAGCGCATGAAGGCCAAATTTGACGGTTGCGTACATGGCATTATTCACGATGCCAATATGGCGCCGTTGTATAACGCGATTCAGGCCTTTGAGAAATTGCATGACGTGCGCGCAGTCACCGCACTGATATCGGCGAGCCCCGTGCGCACAGCTGTAGCCGCCTGACGTTCTTGCGCGCTGCGTGAAACGGACAGCCATTACGGGCGCGTTGCTTGCCTTGCTGGTAACAGCAGGGGCAGCTGCACAATCCTACCCGTCAAAACCGGTGCGCTTCATCATCCCATTTCTGCCGGGCGGCAGCACGGATCTTATCGGCCGCACCTTTGGCGCCAAATTCAGCGAAGTGTGGAACCAGCCGGTGGTGATCGAAAATCGCGGCGGCGCCAATACCATCATCGGCGCGGAGGCCGCTTCGAAATCGCCGCCTGACGGCTACACGCTGTTCCTGACCACCGCCACCACGATGACCACCAACGCGATTCTTTATCGCAAACTGCCCTACGATCCGAAAACCAGCTTCTCGCTGGTGAGCATGCTGACGGTTTCGCCTTACCTGATTGCTGCACACCCGTCACTGCCGGTGACGTCGGTCAAGGAACTGGTCGCTCTGGCCCGGCAAAAACCCGCACAACTGTCCTATGGCACGTCGGGGAACGGCTCGTCAGGACACCTCACGGGTGCCCTGCTGGAGATCATGGCGGGCATCAAACTGCTACACATTCCGTATAAGGGTGCCGCGCCGGCCCTCGCCGACGCGCTCGGCGGCCAGAACCCGCTGGTAATCACCGGTGTGCCCGGCATGGCACCGCTTGTAAAGGCAAGGCGCATACGGGTTCTTGCGGCATGCAGTGCCACGCGGCTGGGCATTTGGCCGCAGTTGCCCACGGTCGCGGAATCGGGTTACCCCGGATTCGAAGGCATCACCTGGTTTGGCCTGGTCACTCCGGCAGGCACACCCAAACCGATCATCGACCGCATCCAGGCGGAAGTTGTTCGCGTTGGCGCAATGCCGGAAGTGCGCGAAAGGCTGGCAACACAGGGCTTTGAAGTGCTCACCGGAACGCCCGAAGCGTTCGCCGCATTTATTGCCCGCGAAAGTGAACGGGTTGCACGCGTTGTAAAGCAGTCGGGCATCCGGCTTGAATAACGCGCCGGCCTGTCGGCGCGGCGGCGACGGCTTGTCACAAACAACCGTGACACGGCCCCGCATGCCTTGAGACACCTGCTGCTCGCCATCGCCGCGATGTTTTTTCAGCAGACCTTCGCTGCACTGGGCCGCTCTCTGCCCGCCGTCATCGCCCCGGCAATCATCACCGATCTGAAATTCTCGCCCGCATGGATAGGCGTTTACTTCGGCCTGACCGCCGCTGCTTCGCTGGTTGTGCAACTGGGCTGCGGCAGCTTCATCGTAAGGTATGGTGCCATGCGCGTGAGCCAAATCGCGCTCGTGCTGCTGGCGGTGGGCACCGGGTTGGCGACATTGGGTACTCCACTGGCTTGGGTGCTGTCGGCGATCATCGCAGGTGGCGGTGGCGCGGTGTCGACGCCCGCCAGCTCGCATCTGCTCGCCCGATGCGCGTCGCCCCGCTATTTGCCGCTGGTCTTCTCCATCAAGCAGACAGCCGTGCCAGCCGGCCTGTTGCTGGCAGGCGTGCTGGGGCCGCAACTGACTGAATGGACGGGCTGGCGCGTCACCATGCTGGCGAGCGCCGCAGCATCCCTCGCCTTCGCCCTGATGCTCCATCCGCTGTGCAGGCTATTCGATACCGACCGCGTGCCATCCCGAACTTTTCAGCTTTCGGATTTCCGCACAACCTTGAACGCGGTGTGGGCAACGCCTGATCTTCGTGCGTTGTCCTGGGCCTGCATGGCTTTCAATGGCCTGCAGTCGGTGGTAACGGCGTATTTCGTTGTCTACCTGACAACGATCGGCTACACGCCGGTGGCCGCGGGCTTTTTATTCTCCGTGGCTGTCGCCGTGGCGGTGCCCGGCCGCATCTTGTGGGGCTGGCTCGGCAGCAGCTTTGTTTCGCCGCGGGTCATGATGGCTGGGCTTGCCTTTGGCATGGCCGTCAGCGTCGCTTTGCTGGCACTGTGCAACGCCGGTTGGCCGACGTTGCTGATCGGACTGATCGCCTGCGTGTTAAGCGCCACTGCCCTTTCCTGGCACGGCATACTCCTGGCGGAAACCGCGCGCGCCGCGCCGGAAGATATGCGCGGCAGCGTCACCGGTGGCGTATTGTCGTTCGGGCAGGTCGGCGCGTTATCCCTGCCGCTGATGTATTCCGCTCTCCTGGATACGACGGGCAGCTACGGCATCGGCTTCATCGTCTGCGGCATCCCCGCGCTTTGGGTTGGCGTATTGCTGCTGCGCATCCGCAAAATGAAGGCCTGACCATCGCACGGCCACAACAACACGAACGCCCGCCGCACGTTTGCAATAGCACTATGCGCAAAGTTATGCCATGCTGAAAACGCTCGAACGATGCGGCGAATTCTCTGGGACAATATCCATCTGCAATTTGATTTACGGAGGATATACCATGGCAAAGAAAATTCGATTGGGAATCGTGGGTGCTGGCAACGCGACTTGGGCGAGCCGCGCGCACTTTCCGGCGCTGCCGCACAGCCCGGATTTTGAATTAACCGCTGTTTGCACCACCAGGCCGGAAAGCGCGGAAGCCGCCCGGCAAAAGTATGGGGCAAAACTGGCTTTTCATGATTTTCGCAAAATGGCGGCTTCCCCCGAAATCGATGCGGTGGCTGTGGTGGTGCGCGTTCCTTCGCACTACGAACCCGCGAAAGCCGCACTCGACGCTGGCAAGCATGTCTACGTCGAATGGCCATTGGGAAGGACAACCGCCGAAGCCGAAGAACTGACCGCTCTGGCAAAAGCCAAAGGCGTGCAGACCGCCGTAGGCCTGCAATCCCGCGTAAGCCCGCCGCTGATGTATATGAAGCATCAAATCGAAGCCGGCTATGTCGGCGAAGTAGTGGCATGCCGGGTGACTCTGATGCGCGATGGCGTGCTGGAACGCACTGCCAGCCGCACCTGGCAAAGGGATATCACCCTTGGCGCAAATACTCTCACCATCGCCAACGGGCACACCATCGATGCCCTGCGTTTCGTCGCAGGCAATTTCCGGCAGCTTAGCTGCCGAATAACCACACAAGTGCGTCAATGGTATGAAACTGACACCAAGCGGCTTGTGGATGTGACCTCACCCGACAATGTGCTGGTAACCGGCCAGCTTGTGAACGGTGCTGTGGCCTCCGTCCACGTGGCTGCCATCCCCTTTGCGGGCAGCGGCTATCGCATGGAGATTTACGGACGGGAAGGCACGCTGGTTGCGACAGGGGAAGACTCGCCCCAGTTGTGCGAAGTCAAACTGTATGGCGCGCGCGGCGGCAACGACTTGAGTGAGCTGACCGTTCCGCCGAGCTTTATCTACGTGCAGCCGGCCATGCCGCAGGTCGCCCCTTACAACGTGGGGCAAATGTATAGTGCATTTGCCAACGCCATTCGCACAGGCCAGAACCGTCAGCCCACCTTTGACACGGCAGTGGATCTGCATCACTTCATCGACGCGTTGCGGCATGCATCCGATAACGGAAAGGCCGTGAGCATCCCGTAGCACGGCCAACCTGCGACGACGCCACCGTAAGAATCATCCAAGGAAAATGAAGCATGAGCACAATCAAACTTAAACCCGTTGATGCGATTGTTGTCGGCACCGGCATCTGCGGATCGATCATCGCGATGGAACTGGCCAATGCTGGTCTCAAAGTTGTCGGCCTCGAACGGGGCCGCATGATCAATCCGCAGCATGACTTTGCCATGCCCTATGCACACGACGAACTGAAATACGATCGCCACAGCGATATTTTCCAGGATCTGTCACGCGAGACTATTACGTTCCGCAATAATCTCAACGAAACGGCGTTGCCCATGCGCGAATTAGGCTCATTCAAACCGGGCGAAATCGTCGGCGGCACAGCGGCACACTGGGGCTGTCACGCGCGGCGTCTTCTGCCGGATGATTTCATCATCCGCAGCAAGGCTACCGAAAAATACGGCAAAGGCATCTTTACCGAAGATTGCACCAGTCAGGATTGGGGCGTGACCTACGATGAACTGGAGCCGTACTACGACCAGTTTGAGCATATCTACGGCGTCGGCGGCAAAGCCGGCAATATTGACGGCGTAAAACTCCCCGGCGGCAATCCCTTTGAAGGCGCGCGCTCGCGCGAGTTTCCGAATCCGCAGACCAAACGCACGCCCATGGGTGAAATGTTTGCCAAGGCTGTTGAGTCACTCGGCTACACCCCGTTTCAAAATCCCTCGGCGGCGCAATCGCAATCTTTCGTCAATCTTTACAAGCAGTATCTGGGTGAATGCATGCGCGGTGGATTCTGCGGCTCGCATGCCTGTTCGCAGGGCGCAAAAGGCAGCCCGCTGTCTGCGGTGATCCCGGCGCTGCTCAAACAAGAAAATTACGAATTGCGGCCGCTGTGCAATGTGATCAAAGTCAATCGGGATTCCGATGGCAAGCGCGCCACCGGCGTCACCTACATCGACGCGCGCGGACGCAGGGTGGAGCAGCCGGCCGACATCGTGGTGCTCGCCACGTACACCTTCAACAACAACCGGCTGTTGCTGCTGTCGGGCATCGGCAAGCCGTACGATCCGGTGAGCGGCAATGGCGTGGTGGGCCGCAACTATTCCTATCAAACCGGCGGCAAGGTTTCAGTGTTCTATGATGATCAGGAGTTCAATCCGTTCATCGGCGGCGGCATGACCGGCACCTGCATTGACGATTTCAACACCGAGAACTTTGATCACAGCGGCCTTGGATTTGTGGGCGGCGCGTACATCGCTGTGCAAAACAATGGCGCTCCGCCAATCAAATCAAAACTGGTGCCACCAGGCACGCCACGTTGGGGTTCTGAGTGGAAGAAAAATACCGCGAAATACTACCGGCGCTCGTTCTCGATGAGCTATCACGCCTCATGTCAGAGCTATCGCGGCCATTACCTTGATCTTGATCCGACTTATCGCGATTCAAACGGGCTGCCTTTGCTGCGCATGACTTTCGACTGGCATCAGAACGAACAGAAGATGTCGGCCTTCATGCGCGACAAGTGCCACGAAATCGCCAAGACGATGAACCCGTCGAAAATCGGCGTGAATGCGGTGCCAGCCAAATACACCATCGTGCCGTATCAGAGCACGCACAACATGGGCGGCGCTGTCATGGGCACAGACCCGGCAACGAGCGTGGTCAACAAGTATCTGCAATCGTGGGATGTGCATAACGTATTCGTGGTTGGCGGCAGCGCATTCCCACAAAATGCGGGCAACCCGCCGACTGAAACCATCGGCACGCTGGCGTGCTGGGCAGCGGATGGTATCAAGGATATTTACGTCAAACGCCCCGGTGCAATGGGGTAAATTTTGCAACCTGAAATCGTTCTGCTCAAGGCGTTCTACGAGCCTGCCATGGCAGCGCTTGAGCAGGAATTCACTGTGCACAAGGCGTATCTGGCACCTGACCTCATGGCTTTTCTGCGGCAACACGGTGCCACCGCGCGTGCTGCCATTTCGACAACAACGACTGCAGTCACGCTGGCCCATTTTCAGGCGCTGCCGAAACTGGAATTGCTGGCCTGCTACGGGCCATACGTGACGCTGATCGATACAGCGGCAGCGAAAGAATGCAAAGTCACCGTCACGCACACGCCGGATTCCACTGCGGAGCCGGTGGCCGATCTGACGATGGGCATGATCGTCGCGATGCTCCGCCGCATTTGCGAAGCCGATCGCTTTATGCGCTCCGGTGCGTGGCCGTCGCGCTTGTTCCCTGCCGGAGTCGAGGTGCGCGGCAAGACCTGCGGCATTGTCGGCATGGGCCGTATTGGACGTGAAATCGCTGTGCGTGCCACCTCTTTTGGCATGAGCATTGGTTACTTCGGGCCGCGCCGCAAAGCAGATTTGCCCTACCGTTACTTCGATAATCTCGAAGCGATGGCACGCGAGGTCGATTGCCTGATCGTGACGTGCGCCCTGACACCGGAGACACGCAATCTAGTGGATAAACGCATACTCGCAGCGCTCGGCCCCGAGGGATATCTTGTCAACGTTGCACGTGGACCTATCGTCGACGAAACCGCGCTGGTCACAGCGCTCGCCAGCAAGCAACTTGCGGGTGCAGCGCTTGACGTGTTTACGAACGAACCTCACGTCCCCGAAGAACTTCTGCGCATGGACAATGTGGTGCTCGCGCCGCACATGGGCACCTCCACGCGCGAGATTCGCGAGGGCCGCAGCGACAAACTGCTGCACGACGTGCGCGCGCATTTTGTCGGCAAGCCGCTGCTTTACGCTATCTCATAGATACAAGGTAAGTATCTGTTTTTATTAAGTTTTTATAAAGGCACGCTATGACTCAAAACAACGTAACACATGCAGGCTCCATCGACGCACACTCCCACTGGGCGCCGCGGGGCTATATCGAATACGCGAAGCAGTTGGGCGGCACGATATCCGGCGGGCCTATCGACCCCAAGATGCACGACCTCGAAGCGCGACTGAGTTGGATGGATTCGCGCAACGTCAAAACACATCTGCTCACGCTATCGGGCAGCATGCCGTGGCAATGGGCCTCACTGGATGCGGCCGTCAAGTTTGCACGTATCGTTAACGACGCAGCCGTTGAAGCGCACAAGGCATTTCCAGACCGTTTTATCGCAGGCGCGGCCATTCCCATGCGCGACCCGAAGGCCGCACTCGCCGAACTAGATCGTATTGCGGGTTTACCCGGTATGCGTGCCGTACATTTACCCAATTCCGTTGAAGGCATCGATTACATCTTCGAGCCGCAATATCTGCCGCTGCTCGCGCGCTGCGAAGAACTGGGCTACCCGCTGCTGTTTCATCCACTCGATGGCCAAGCCAATCACTACGGTGGCCCGGATCGTCTCGCAGGAACAAACTTCATTTACAACACGCTGGGCTTTCCGTTCGAGACAGCGACCACAGCAACCAAATTCATATACAGCGGCGTGCTCGACAAATTTCCGAAACTGGATGTAGTGTTGCCCCATTCTGGCGGCTGCTTTCCGTATGTTGCCGGGCGCATCGAGCACAGTATCAAGAAGGGCGCGGTCGAAGTGGCTTCAAAGCTGGCGCGGCCTTTTCGCGATTACATCCGACGCTTTCACTATGACACGCTCGCCTACTACCCCGAAACGTTGCGTTTCATGATCGAACTGGTTGGCGTGGATCGCGTGGTCATCGGCACCGACAACTACGCCAAGATGGATGTCGAATACCCGAATGAACTGGTGGAGTCGCTGAACCTGCCTTCGGTTGATTTGGAAAAAATTCTGCGCGGCAATGCCGCGAAATTGTTACATCTGTAGTGATTGCCATAAAGCGAGATACCGCATGCTGATAACCGAGGACTTTATGGTGCCCGCCACCGATGCCGGCGTGCAGCTTCATGTGCGCAACAAGCGGCCGGCCGACCTCACGCGCTTTGCGCCAGACAACATCATTCTGTTTGTACACGGCGCCACTGGCTCTCCCGAAGCAGGCTTTGACCTCACGCTCGATGGCCTGTCGTGGATGGACTGGATGGCGCAGCAGGGCAACGACGTGTATTTCGTCAGCGTGCGCGGCTACGGCCGCTCGACACGCCCGCGCGAGATGGACGAACCGCCGATGAACAATTCACCTATCGTGCGCACGGACACGGCCGCCCGCGACGTCGGTGCTGCGGTGGATTTCATTCGCGCGCGCCGTTCTGTGGGCACGATCAGCCTGCTCGGCCATTCGTGGGGCACCACCATCATGGCGCTGTACACCACCAGGAACAATGCCAAGGTTCACCGGCTTGCGCTCTACGCGCCAGGGTGGCTGCGCACGCAAGGTCGCTCGTTGACCGACGCGGGTGGCCCGCTCGGCGCCTATCGCATCGTCACCGCTGAAGCCGTCAGAAAGCGGCGGGGTACCGGCCTGCCGCCGGGCAAACAGGAAGAATTGATGCCGCCGCACTGGCTTGACGCCTATCTCGATGCGGCGTTTGCGGCTGACCCCTGGTCCGCCACACAAAGCCCGCGTGCGTTTCGCGCACCCAACGGCGTGGTGCTCGACAGTCGCGAATATGCCAATGTCGGCAAACCCCGTTACAACCCGGCGGATATCCGCGTGCCAACGCTGCTGATCCTGGCTGAATGGGATGCTGATACGCCGCTGTATATGGCACAGACCTTGTTTCCGCTGTTGGTCAATGCGCCTGCCAAACGGTTGGTGGTGATCGGCGAAGGCACGCACTCGATCATGAACGAGAAAAACCGCATGCAACTGTTCCGGCAAGTACAGCTATTTTTCAACGAAGGGCAGCCCTGAATCGCGCTGCGCCCAAGCACAAAGGAGCATCACCTTGGAATCCGAAGTCTTACTACCCACCGAAGCCACCCGCCAATGGCTGTTCAACCTGTGGCTCGCAGCGGGCAGCGCTGAACAGGAAGCACGCCTTACTGCGGATCATCTGGTCGGCGCCAATCTTGCGGGGCATGATTCGCACGGCGTGGGCATGGCGATGCCTTACGTGCGTTCATTACAAGCCAACGAACTTCAGTTAAATCAAAAAGTCTCCATCGTCACCGACACCGACACACTGCTGGTGGTGGACGGCAACCGCGGCATCGGCCAGTCAATGGCATTTCAGACCATGCAACTGGCCATCGAGCGCGCACGCAAACATGGCGTTGTGATCGTGGGCCTCAAGAATACGCATCATATCGGTCGCGTTGGTCATTGGGCGGAGCAGGCTATCGCCGCCGGGCTGGCGTCGATTCACTTCACCAACGTGGTGAGCCGCGCCATCGTCGCACCGCACGGCGGCAGCCAGAGTCGCTTTGGCACCAACCCGCTCACCGTCGGTCTGCCGCGCCGCGATGCACCACCGATTCTGCTCGATTTCGCCACCAGCGCCGTTGCGGTTGGCAAGATACGCGTGGCCTACAACCGCAAAGGACCGGCGCCCGTCGGCGCGCTGATCGATCACGACGGCAAGCCCACCACCAACCCGGCGGTGATGTACGAAGAGCCGATGGGCGCGCTACTCACTGCGGCGGGACACAAGGGCTATGCACTGGCCATGGTGTGCGACTTGTTGGGCAGTGCGCTCTTCGGCGGTGTGACGCCGCAACCGAGCCGCCTGCGCATTCCCGGCCTCTACAACAACATGCTGGCCATCGTGTTCGACCCCACGCGGTTCGGCGCGGGCGAACACTTCGAGCAGGAATCCAAAGCCTTTATTGATTACGTGCAGTCAGCAAAACGCGCTGATGCCAATGCGCCGATTGAAGTGCCGGGCGATGCTGAACGGCGCTTTCGCCAGCAGCGCGCGCAGGCCCTACCCGTCGATATGGGCACACTGAAGACTATGGATGACGCAGCCCGCCAGATCAATACCCTGCGCGGCACGGCGCTGCCACCCGCATCGTCTTTAGTGGCCGCCTAATCTACCTTCACATTCGCTGCCTTCACGATCGGTCCCCACTTGTTGTAGTCGGTTTTCAGCATCGCGGCCAGTTGTTCGGGCGTGCCGGGTGCTGGATCCGCACCACGCGACGTCAGACGATCCCGCAATTCCTTGTCGGCAAGCGCTTTGTGGATACCGGCATTGAGCCGGTCAATGATGTCGCGTGGGGTTTTGCCTGGAACGAAAATGCCATACCAGTTCGCGGCGTCAACTTTAGGCACGCCTTGTTCCGCGATGGAAGGCAAATCCGGTAACAATGTCGCGCGTTTTGCGGATGTGGTTGCCAGCGGACGCAATTTGCCGCTTTGCACATGCGGCAATAACACCGGCACATCGGCAATCATCAGTTGTGTATGTCCGCCCATGGTGTTGGTGGTGGCGGCGGCGGCGCCACCGTAGGGAATGTGAACAATCTGCGTCCCCGTCTCGGCCTTGAAAAGCTCGATTACCAAGTGCGGCAAGCCGCCGTTGCCGGTGGAGGCGGCATTCAACTGGCCGGGCCGGGCTTTTGCCAGCGCAATCAGTTCTTTGACGTTTTTCACCGGCAAAGAAGGGTGCGCCACCAGCAATTCCGGCGTCGTGCTCACCATCACCACTGGCGCCAGATCGCGAAACGCATCGAAGGGCAGCTTGGGATATACATGCGGGTAAATCGCCAGCGACGTACTCGACAGCACCATCGAATAGCCGTCCGGTGCGGACTTGGCCGTGTGATCAACGCCGATGGTGCCGCCCGCGCCACCCCGGTTATCAACAATCACCGATTGCCCCATGGCCTCGCCGAACTTGGCAAGCATCATGCGCGCCACCAGATCAATCGGCCCACCCGGCGGAAACGCCACAACAATACGCAGTTGTTTAGATGGGAACGCTTGCGCGTAAACCAGACCTGGAAGCATTCCGCAAGCCGCCGCAAGCCAATAGCAGCCCATATTAGGTTTCAACACCATGTTATTTTTCCTTGAAGGTTCATCACAATTTTGGGATTTGATTTTGGAGCAAACGATACAGGAACTCAATTGCAAGTTAAGTTCCTGCACGTTGTGTCACAAAGATTCTCCTAATAACGTGTTGCGAACGCACTGCGTGATCGACAGCGCAGCAGATTTGGATAAACTCGGCTGTAGCAGCGAAATCACAACATCACCGATTGCTCAGCGTAAATTAATTTATCTATATAAATCAATGGGTTACAAATGAACGCACCTTCACAATCCACCATCACCGAATTTACCCCCACCGGCAAACTCCGTGTCGGCCTTAACATGAGCAACTTTCTGTTAACGGCGAAGGATGCCGCAGGCGCGCCCGTCGGCGTTGCGCCCGACATAGGCCGCGAGCTTGCTCGACGGCTGGGCGTGGAGGCCGTTATGGTGCCCTACGCCAATCCCGGCCTGCTCGCTGACGACGCCAGCAAAGACCTATGGGACGTGGCATTTCTCGGTGCGGAACCGCAACGCGCCAACGTGATCGACTTCACTGCCGCTTACAGCGAAATCGAAGCCACCTATCTGCTGCCGCAAGGTTCATCGCTGAAATCCATTGCCGACGTGGATGTCAAAGGTGTGCGCATCGCCGTGCCGGAACGCAGCGCTTACGAACTCTGGCTCACGCGGAATATCAAAAACGCCGAGCTGGTGCGTTTCAAGGGTGGCGACGAAACCTTCAAACGCTTCGTTGACGACAAGCTCGATGCGCTCGCCGGCCTGCGCCCGCGTCTGATTGGCGATCACGCCAAGCTGCCTGGTTCAATTCTGCTCAACGGTAACTTTACCGCCGTGCAACAGGCGGCCGGCACGCCCAAAGGCCGTGGGGCTGCGTTTGCCTACCTGCGCGAATTCATCGAGGACATCAAAGCCAGTGGCTTGGTCGCACAGGCCATCGCAAGCAATAAGGTGCTCGGATTGACAGTCGCTGCGGCTGCCTAGCGCGTTTCGCCTCAATTCGTTTTAGCAGACAGGCAGCCCATCGACCACACCGCCAGTACTTTACTGCCCGCCGCCGCAGTCATCGCTACGTTCCTCCTCGCGGGCTTTGTCAAAGGCGTGGTAGGACTGGGCCTGCCCACCATCGCCATGGGCCTGCTCGGCATCTTCATGCCGCCCGTGCAAGCCGCGACGCTGCTGCTCGTGCCGTCCCTGGTAACCAACGTTCAGCAGATGCTCACCGGCGGCGCATTGCGCTCGCTCCTGCGGCGGCTGTGGAGCATGCAACTGGCCGTGGTGATCGGCACGCTGTGGGCACCCATCAGCGTGGCAACGCTGGACGCTAAAATCGCGTCCGCCGGGTTAGGTACCGCATTGGTGATTTACGCCGCAATGGGGTTGGGCTCAAAGAAGTTTCCGGTTTCTGCGCGTGCACAACGCTGGGCCTCACCGCTGGTTGGTGTGGTCACTGGCGCGATCACTGCCGCCACCGGGGTATTCGTGTTTCCCGCTGCGCCGTATCTGCAAGGCATGGGCCTGCAAAAAAATGAACTGGTACAAGCGCTGGGGCTATCCTTCACAGTGTCCACCGCAGCGCTCGCCTGTCGTCTGGCGATGGACGGCTCACTGGTGGTCAACGCTACCACCAGCGGCTGGAACTTGGTGGTGCCGCTACTGGTCGCCATCCTGGGCATGACCATTGGCCAACTGCTGCGCGGGCGTATGGGCGAAGCCATTTTCAAGCGTACCTTTTTCATCGGCCTGTTGCTGGTCGGCATACATCTGATGCTGAAGGGCCTGCTGTGAAAAGTATAATCCTGCGCTGCATCAGCCTGCTGCTGATGGCCAGTCTGTGGTTGACGTCCGCAACTGCGGCCGAACACCCGCCACTCACCTGCAACGCCACAACCGCCTGCGAGTTTCAGCTTTACGTCGAAAACGACATGCTGTCAGGCACCGACCGCTACTACACCAACGGCATCAAGTTCGGCGGCGGCGTGAGTGCTGAACCGCTGATCGAGCGCATCTTTCAGAAACCCGCCGAAAGCGTGCTGCGCAGCGTCACAAACGCGCCGGGACAGATTGAGTTCGGCCTCTTCCTCGGGCAAAACATGTACACCCCGCGCAACATCAAAACGTCGCTGCCGCAGCCACTGGACCGCCCGTGGGCAGCATGGCTTTACGTCGGCGGCGTAGTACAAAATGTCGAAAAAGACCGGCTGCAAACCGTAGAACTCGATCTGGGCATGGTCGGCCCTGCAGCACTGGGCAAACTGGTGCAAAGCGAATGGCACAAACTGATCGGCGCGGATCAGCCGCAGGGCTGGAACAACCAGTTGCGCAACGAACCCGGCTTGCTGCTCGCGTATATCGAAAAATGGCGCTACGGATCACCGACCGGCGTGCAGGCGGTACCGCATTTCGGCATCACCCTCGGCAACGTGATGAGCCTCGCGCGCGTGGGCGGCATCGTGCGCGCAGGGCAAAACATGTCAGGCTTTGGCCCCGACACCATTGAACCGGGCGGCGCCATGCTGCAACGAACCCGCCGCAGCGATGGGCAAACGGCGCGCGACGCACCGGAGTGGTATGTCTTCGCGGGATTTGATGGCCGGCTGGTCGGACGCAACATCTTTCTCGACGGCAACACCTTTGTCGACAGCGTGTCAGTAGATCGCCGTGCACTGGTGTATGACCTGACGGCTGGCTTTTCGCTGCGCGTGGCGCCACTGCGTGTGTCACTGACGCATGTGCAACGCAGTTCCGAATTCACTACACCGTTTGGGCGGGCGGCGGTGCAGCGGTTTCAGTCGGTGAATGTGGGGTGGGAGTTTTGATAGGTCAGCACTAACCTATTGATTATAGGACTATTTTATGGAGCGGCGGGTAGCCTGTAAGGAGCGCAGCGTATTACAGGGAGGGCAACTGGAGTAGCGAAACTTTCATTACTCGATTATTATAGCCAGACTAGACAGAATATTGGAGGCGTGAATGAATGCCCAAAAAGCTCAATGGCAGCTTCAGGAAGCGAAAAACCGCTTCAGCGAAGTCGTTGACGAAGCGCTTGCACACGGCCCGCAGACAGTCACTCGCCACGGGCGCGAGGTCGTCGTTATCGTTTCCGCCGAAGAATATCGCCGCATGAAGCAACCGAAAGGCAGCTTGCAAAAATGCCTGAAAGTGCCCGCCGAGTACACCGTCGAGCTGGATATTTCACGCAGCCGCGAATTACCTCGAGCCGTTGATCTGTGAGGTTTCTGCTCGATACCTGCGCCATTTCCGAATGGGTGAAACCCACGCCCGATCCCGGCGTTCAGGAATGGTTTGCGCAGCAAGACGAGGTGTCGCTGTATCTGTCGGCACTTTCATTGGGCGAACTCAAGCGCGGCATAGAAAAACTCGCAACCGGCAAGCGCAAAACATTCTTGCAGAAGTGGCTAACGGTCAACGTCATACAGCGATTTGGCGATAGAGTGTTGCCGCCAGATACGGACGTTTGCCTGCGTTGGGGCGAGATGCAGGCGCTACTCGAAAAACTTGGCAAGCCCATGCCGGCGATTGACGGACTGATTGCGGCAACGGCATTGCAGCATCAGCTTACAGTCGTTACACGCAATATTCGGGATATGGAAAGCAGTGGCGTGGTGTTGTTCAATCCTTGGGTGGCGCATAAATGAGCGCTTAGCGTGTAAGAAGCAAAGCGTATTACAGAATCGGCAGCTTTTGCTGGTACCTATGGTAATAACCGCAGAGGCCTGGAACGCGTTGGGTTTATAATGTTTTTAACTATTTGTTTCTATTTCATATTTTAATATTTGGGTTGCCTGTACCCATTGAGATAGCTCTGATTCGTGCACGACGTGTTTACAATTGCATTTTCGGACGTACTAAATAGGCGGAATTCTTTGATTACATTCATGATTTTTTGAAGACAATGTCGAATTCATCCTGTACGACGCAAAATAAACCGTCCTGTAGAACGTCTACTTTTAGGCGTCATCCACGGATAGCCCACCATGCCCAAGATCACGATCAATGGCGCTTCGTTTGACGCCATCCCCTATTCAACAATGCCTAAACAAGTGCAAGACGCCCCTGTGCCGGTTCGGATTGATGGAGTTCGAAGCGAGGCCCAAGTGACGCGTGGTGGTACGCCGCCGATAACCTACAGTTACTTTCGGCTCAACGGGAAGATTCACTACATCAAGGGCCACATGGCGCACGACGCAGAGATAAAGACATGACGCCTAACCGCCGCTTGCATCGGACGCCGAACCAGCAGCGCTTCGCTTGCTGGTTGAGCGCCGATGAAGCGGAACGTTAGGTCTTTTAGTCTTAATGTCGAGTCTTGGTGTGCGAGAGAAAATTAATGAAACCATTTCCTGAATATCAATCAAACGATTTTTTCGAGACCGATTTTCAGCCATTTATAGACTTGCCGGGGTTTTTCCCTGGGGCCGGAGGTTTCTTTCATGGCTGCGATCGCAAGTGTGAAAAATCCATCATTTTTTACGGCACTGACTTTGGTGAGCTTTCGTACCAACGTCGGCTCGCGGAGACTGGCGGCGAACCAGAAACGAATAAAACCGTAAAAACCCTAAGGGCAATAGTCATTGCGTCAGGCTTAAGCCTGAATTCCTGTTTCCTCACAAATGTAGTGCTCGGCCTCACAAAGGGCGATGAGGCCGTCGGCAATTATGAGTCAACCTTTAAGCGCTTCCCCGACTACATTCAGGCTTGCGCTTTGTGGCATCGTGAATGGCTCAAAGGCATCATGCCGAAGTTGGTTGTGTTTATGGGTACGCCAAATATGAGTGATTATGGCACTCGAATATTTCCTGAGCTTTCAGGCGCATGGTCAAAGTTCAATAGCCTTAAAGATTTGTATTCAGCTGGTGCTGAGTTGGTCAAAATTCAAAATGGCCCCTCTGTCCTTCTCATGTATCACCCGTCCTCCCGCTGGCATCTTCATCCATCTGACACAAAACAGCGAATTATTAGACATCTGGAGCAATTCGCAACTTGAAAATACGAAAACCTAACGACTAAGTTTAGATCGCGCAAGCGAAGCGCAGCCGCGATCTGAACCGTTCATGTTAAAAATAGGGTCAGACACGATATAAAACTCAACAAATCAAAGGTTCCAGGCTCGAGTTAATTCGACCGAAGTACACAACGAAGTTTAGGGTCTTTCATTGTCATACTCACAATGCTCTAGGTAACCAGGACCACCCTACGCCTTGTCCGGGAGAGCCAGTACACGTCTGATCTCACCCGGCACGATTGATTTAAGCGCGTCCAGAAGATCAGGGACCAATCTCAAAATCGTCGGCACGCGGTTGTCGGGCGCAATCTGCACTACGAGAGCAACCGGCAAATCTGCGCTCTGCTGATACTCGATATTTTGTTTTGGTCGCAGCTTATCAGCACTTCAAAATCGTTATCGGCCATGAGTTTCAGCAAACGGCCATTCGACACGCCCGACCACCCCATTGTCTGCACATTGCGAACAAAATGACCCGATAGCTCGAAACCCAGCGCTTTGGGCACTGACTCGTCGAGCAGGATTTTCATGCCGCCAAAAGAGCGCGCCGACTGTCTTCCAGTAGTTGCACGGCTTGTTCGCGGCGCACGGAGGGAAACTGTTCGAGAAAACTATCGATAGTGTCGCCGCCCTCGACATAATCAAACAGGGTCTTAATGGCAGCCCTTTCAAGGTGATTAATAGAAGCGGTGGAGCGCAAGGGTTCCCGCCAATAATCTGAATGAATTGAAAGACTTGCCGTAAGTA
>CANKUB010000092.1 GCA_947486575.1 Betaproteobacteria bacterium
GGCTTTCGGGTGGACAATTACAACGTGTGGGTGTCGCGCGTGTGCTGTATCAGCAGCCCGATTTGATGCTGGCCGACGAGCCGGTATCCGCGATGGATCCGACGCTGGCAGATCTGACCATTCAGCAACTGGACGCCGCCGCCACACAGCGCGGCGTGACGCTGATTGCGAGCCTGCACGCAGTTGATCTGGCCCTACGCTGGTTCCCGCGCATCATCGGCATCAAAGCCGGTGAAGTTGCGTTTGATCTCGCGCCCGCTGCGATTACTGAATCGTTATTGCGCGATCTGTACGCCTCGGAATCCGCCGTACCGCCGACGCAGGACAATCGTATTCCGGTACTTGCTGGTGTAGCTACGGCTAAAAACCCGCTGATGAATCCGCCGCTATGTCGCTAACGCCGCCAACACTCAGAGCAAGCAAACGTGAGGAACGCGATCCTGATGCACTGACCCGCGCAGGCTGGACGCTGGTGGCAGTGGTATTGCTGTGGCCGCTGCTGGTGTTATCCGGCTTTAATCCGTTAATCCTGCTGGACGCGCAAAACCTCAAGGCAATGGGCAATTTTCTGGGTGGTTTTCTGCCGCCTGAGTCGTCGCCTGAATTTCTCGGCATACTGTTCAAGGCCACACTGGAAACGCTGGCGATGGCGACAGCGGGCATTGCACTGGCTTTATTGATTGCAACACCGCTCGCGTTTGTGCTGACGCACAGCCTGTCGATTGCACGCATCGGCCCTGCGTCAGGCCGCTGGCGCGGTGAAACGCTGCGTGCCGTGGCGCGCGTGGTGCTGCTGTTGTTGCGCGGCATTCCCGATATTGTGTGGGCGCTGGTGTTCGTGCGTGCGCTGGGCCTGGGCGTCACTGCGGGCGTGCTGGCGCTGGCGATTACCTATGGCGGCATGCTCGGCAAAGTCTATGCAGAAATTCTGGAGTCATCTGACACACGCGCCGCACGCGTATTGCTCGAAGCAGGCTCCAGCCGCACCATGGCGTTGTTTTACGGCATGATCCCGAACGCAGCGCAAGAACTGGTTTCCTACACGGTGTATCGCTGGGAATGCGCGGTGCGCGCCTCGGTCATCATGGGTTTTGTCGGCGCAGGCGGCCTCGGCCAGCTGATGGATCAGTCGATGAAAATGCTCAACGGCGGCGAGGCTGCAACCATACTCGCCACGTTTCTCGCGCTGGTGTTGATTGCGGATGCGATCAGTGTGGCGCTGCGGAAGTTACTACAGTGAACACCACCGACACCCGCTCCGACAGCGCCAAGGCGATGGGCATTTGCCTCACCTGCTGGCTCACGCTGGCGACGCTGGTGGGCGTGTTATGGGCTAGTTTTGCCTATCTCAAGCTCGACTTCGCGGGCTTGATCGCAGCCGATTCACGCGACTACATGGCGAAATTCGCACTGGCGTTTTTTCCGCCAGATACCTCGCCGGAATTTCTCGCCAAGGCCGCACGCGGCGCACTGGAAACGCTGGCGATTTCGCTGGTGGGAACGCTGATCGCGGCCATCGCGGGCATCGGCCTTGCGCTGCCGGCATCAGGCCGCTTTGGCTTTGCCCCGCGCGTGAGCGCGCGCTTTGCACTGAACACCTTGCGCTCGGTGCCAGAGCTGGTATGGGCATCGCTAATGGTGCTGGCCGCAGGCATCGGACCGTTTGCGGGCACACTGGCGCTGGCGCTGCACACCACCGGCGTATTGGGCCGCTTGTTCGCTGAAGCGCTTGAAAATGCGCCGCCGGAGCCTGCACTGTCGTTAATCGAATCTGGCGCAAGCGCACCCGCAGCGTTCGCCTACGGCACCTGGCCGGTGATTTTTCCGCAAGTACTGGCGTACTCGCTGTATCGCTGGGAAATGAATATCCGCATGGCCACCGTGCTGGGCTTTGTCGGCGCGGGCGGGCTGGGGCAACTGCTTTACCTGACGCTATCGTGGTTCCAGCAGGAGCGCGCCGCCACCATCATCATTGCTATGCTGCTGCTGGTGATTGTAGTGGATGGCGTCAGCGCGTGGCTGCGACGCGGGCTGGCGCGGGCGTATGCCTGACATCCCTCGTCCGCTTGTTCAGCCTGTAGCATCGATTACTCCGCCCGCAGTCCCGCTGCCTTCACCACTGTCTGCCACCGGCGCAAATCCGTAGCGATCAGCGCAGCGAATTCGTCGCGCGTACTGGCACGCGCTTCGCCGCCCTGGCTGGCAAAGCGCTCTCTAACATCCGTGCTATTGGCTATCTGTACCAGATCAGTGTTGAGTCTGGCGAGGATCACCTGGGGCGTCGCGGCGGGCGCAAAAATGCCATACCACGTAGATGACTCGTACTCCGGCAAGCCTTGTTCTGCGATAGGCCGCACGTCGGGTAGCACCGGTGAGCGTTTGCGGCTGGTGATACCCAGTGCTTTTAACTTGCCGCTCTTGACCATAGGCACCGCGATGGAAATGCCCGCCACCACCATTTCGATTTGTCCGCCAATGAGATCAACCACTGCCGGTGCGACGCCCTTGTACGGCACGTGTGTAATATCCACTTTAGCTTGATGCTTGAACAGTTCTGTCGCCAGATTGATCACGCCGCCCACACCGGACGACCCGTATCGTAGCTTGCCCGGATTGGCACGGGCATATGCGATGAGTTCCTGCACCGAATTTGCCTGAACCGATGGATGCACCACCAGGACGCCGGGCCCTTCGAATACCAAACCAACCGGCGCGAAATCACGCTGCACGTCGAACGGCGGCTTGCGACTGACGGCGGCGTTCATGGTCAGCGCTGTCGAGGCCAGCAGCAACGTGTAGCCATCCGGTGTGGATCTCGCCACTAATTCCGTACCGACGACCGAGCCGCCGCCTTCGCGATTGAACACGACAACATTCTGGCCAAGGCGTTGACCCAGTTTCTCAGCCGTGACACGACCGATGAGATCGGCTACGCCAGCGGGCGAGTACGGGACGACCAGGCGTACCGGCTTGGTGGGATAGGGTTGGGCGCTCGATACGCTCGATACACTTGCCCACAACAGCAATGGTGCTCCTATCCATCGCATTACTTTTTTCATTGTCGCCACGCTATTTTTCAACGGGACAAAACACCGGTAACGTTGTTTCCTCATCCTGCTTTTCAAAATCGACCTGTACCGGCATACCAATGCGCACGGTGTCGGGTTGCACCTGGGTCAATCGCGTCATCAAATGCGGCCCTTCTGCGAGAGCGACGACGGCCACCACGTAAGGCACAAGTTCTTCAAAGCCTTTGCTCGGCGCGCGATGCACCACAGTAAAGCTGTAGACCTCACCCTTGCCGCTGGCAGTGTGCCAGCCGAGTTGCGTTGACCCGCAATGCGGGCAAGCACTGCGCGGATAAAAATGGAACTTCGCACACGCCTCGCAACGCGGCAATTTCAGTTCACGCTGATGCGCCGCCTGCCAATAAGGCGCTGTCAGCGCATTGGGTGACGGTAAAGGGCGAGAGAATGTCATAGGTAACTAATTGTTTTTAATAGGGTTTTCTACTGACTCAAAATCAGCGTGCAATGAATCGCTATGGTGCCGCCGTTGCCATGCACCAGCGCCAGTTTCGCATCCTTGACCTGCCGCGCGCCTGCCTGACCGCGCACCTGCCGCACCCCTTCGAGCACGTGAAACAGGCCGCCACCCAGGCCCGGATGCGCGCACGACAGCAAGCCACCGTGCGTGGTCACCGGCAATTCGCCGCCCAACGCGATGCGGCCGTTTTGCACGAACGCCCCGCCTTCGCCTTTCTTGCAGAAGCCCAGGTCTTCAAGCTCGATGATGACTGTGATGGTGAAGCAATCGTACAGCTCTGCGACATCGATATCAGCGTGCTTGACGCCCGCCATTTCAAAGGCCCTTTTGCCCGACTGCACCGCACCGCTGAACGGCAGATTCATCGCTTCACCCACGTAGCTGTGACTCAGCCCGTAGCCCTGCCCCAACACACGCACCGGTTTTTGCTTCAGATCACGCGCGCGGTCGAGGCTGGTTACGATAACCGCTGCGGCACCGTCCGACACCAGCGCACAATCAAAACGTTTCAAAGGCGAGGTGATCATCGGCGAATTCAGCACGTCCTGCACCGTGATCGGCTTGGTCATGTGCGCGTTCGGATTCAACAGCGCGTGGTTGCGAATGGTCACCGCCACTTCCGCCATCTGTTCTGCGGTAGTGCCGTATTCGTACATATGACGTTGCGCGATCAGCGCGTAATTGGACGCCACCAGCAAGCCATACGGCGACTCAAACTGCGGATGTGCCGCACCCGATTCCGCCATGGTCTGCACGGCAGATGCGCGCGATTTGTTGGTGAGCAGATTCTGCCCGGCCACACACAGAACGGTATTGCACTGTCCGGACGCCACCGCCATTGATGCGTGGTGAATCATCGCCGCACCCGATGCGCCTGCCAGATCGAGGGTCGACAAATACGATGGCTGCACGCCGAGAAAACTCGACACCACGCCACAAGGCATGTTCCACGGCTCCACACGTATCGGCGTGGTGATCAGGCCATCAATATCTTTCAGCGCAAGCCCGGCGTCATCCAGTGCGGCATAGGCCGCATCGCTTTGAAGCTGCAACGCACTGCGGCTTGGCACTTTGCCGAGTGCGCTTTCGCCAATGCCAACAATGCGTGTTTCTGCAAGATTCATCAGGGCACCCGCTTCAACACGTCGCGCGCGATCAGCATGCGCTGCACTTCGGATGAACCTTCGCCAATGCGGTAATGCCGCACGTCACGGTACATGCGTTCCACCGGATAACCCTGCACTATCCCCATCCCACCGTGTATCTGCACTGCGCGGTCAGCCACGCGCCCTACCATTTCAGAACAATACAGTTTGCAGATACTGGGTGCGGTGCCCACATTCACGCCGGCATCGATCTGCCGCAACGTCTCATAGACCATAAAGCGCGCAGCCGCAATATCCACTTCCGAATCGGCCAGCATCCACTGAATGGCCTGCCGCTCGGACAACGGTTTGCCAAACGTAACACGGGATTTGGCATGTTGCGCCGACATTTCCAGCAGGCGGTCCGCCGTGCCGATGCACGAACAGCTCACCGCCATGCGCCCATCGCGCAGCGATTCCTTCGCCAGATCAAAACCCTGCCCCGGCTTGCCCAGCACGGCGCTGTCAGGCACTTTGCAAGTGTCGAATTCAATCTCAGCGAGCTTGATCACGTCCGAGCCCATGGTGGTATCGACACGCGTGATATTGAACCCTGGCGTGCCACGATCCACCAGAAACGCCGTGACGCCGCCACGTGTACGTTTCACCGGATCGGTAATCGCAATCAGTGTAATGAAATCGGCGTCGTGCGCGCCGTTGATGTAATGCTTACGGCCATTGATCACCCAACCACCGTCAACTTTGTCCGCGCGTGTGGTCATCGCCGAGTTATCCGAGCCGCCCGCAGGCTCAGTCAGCGCAAATGCTGTGCGCTTGCTGCCGTCCATCAACCCGGTCAGATACTGGCTGCGCTGTTCGGGCGAGCCATGCCTCGCTATCGCTATCGGCGTCAGCCCCCCGCCGCCGCTGGCCAGCAAACCAAACACACGATGCGAGCGGCTGAATTCTTCCAGCGCAATGCAATACGGAAACATGCCCATGCCCGCGCCGCCCACCTCCACCGGCAAGCGCATTGACAGATAACCCTGCTTGCCCAGCAACGGTAATATGTGCGGCGGCAGTTCGCCGGTGGCATCGATGGATTTTTCCAGCGGCTCCAGTTCGGCTTTTACAAATTTGCGCACAGCGTCGCGCATCTGCTGCAATTCGGATGTCAGTTCGTATTTCATTTTACTCACCCCCTGCGGCACGCCATTCAACCATCGCGTGCTCGGCTTGTTCCAATGATTCACGCATGGGCTTGCGCACCCACGCCTTGCTGGCAGAAAACGCGCGCGCTTTTTTGGCCATCAATTCACGCGCAATTTTTTCGCCAGTTACTACCACTTCTGCGCGCGGCGCCACGGCACGCACCAAACCGCGCCGCTGAGCTTCCGCCGCACTGAGATTGCGCGCGCTCTGCACCAGATCATAGGCCAGCGCACCCCCGATCAATGGCGTCAGTATTGCCAAGCCCGCCAGCGGTGGCGAACCCAGATCAATTTCCGGCAATGCGAATAGCGCGTTTTCAGAAGCCACGATCACGTCCGCCAGTGCAGCGATCATGAATCCGCCGCCGCTCGCCACACCATTCACTGCCGCCACCACCGGCTTTTCAAAATCAACCAACTGGATCAGCACCGCAAAAAAAGCCGTGGATCGCGCTTGCCGGAATTCAGCCTCTGGCAGTGGCGATACCTGACGCACATCCACCCCGCCAGAAAACACGCGCTCGCCAGCGCCGGTAATCAGCACACCACGCACAGCACTATCGGCGCGCGCATTGCGCAAAGCCTCAGCCAGGCCACGCATCATTTCCAACGTCAGCGCATTGGCTTTCTGCGGGCGATTCAGCGTAATGACCAGCAACCCATCCTGGTTTTCCGTCTGCAATTCAGGTAATAAATTATTCATATAAAACAGATAGTTACGTTAATCATGTTGTGACAATCAAAGCATCGACAATTTGCACACCCTGCCCTCGCGGCAGCACAATGATCGGGTTGATATCCAGTTCGGCAATGTCGGCACTGAAATCCTGCGCCAGCCAAGCCAGCCGCACAATCGCGTCGCACAACGCGTCGACGTCGCAAGCAGGCGCGCCGCGCACACCGTCCAGCAGTTTACGGCCCGCCAGACTATCCACCATGCGCCGCGCATCGTCGTGCGTCAACGGTGCAATGCCGTGGGCAATATCCTTGAGCACCTCGACATGCACGCCGCCCAGCGCAACGGACACCACCGCGCCAAACGTAATGTCGCGCGTAACACCCAACATCATCTCGATACCGGGCGGCGCCATCTCCTGCACCAGTACGCCGTCGAGCTTCGCCGTGGGCGCGTGCGCAGCGGCCGCTTTGAGTATGGCACCGTATGCCACGCGTACGGCGGCTTCGCCTTCGATGTTGAGACAAACTCCGCCCGCTTCGGTCTTGTGCGCGATAGCCGCTGACTCAATTTTCAAGGCCACGCGCCCGCCGATGGCGAGCGCCGCTGTCACGGCCTCATCCGGCGTGCGCGCCAGCATTTCACGCGTTACCGGCAAACCGTAAGCGGCCAATACCTGCTTGCTCAAGCGCTCTGTAACAACGCTGCCAGCAGATGCCAGAACCTTTCGTGCTGTCACAGTCACATCCGGCGGCAGATCCCGATTTACCGCAGGCGGCCGCTGCACAAAGCGCTGCAAGAATTCAGCATAATCCGCCGCAGCGTGCACCGCGCGCAGACACATGCGGGCATCACGATAGGTCGGCACGCCGCGCTGATTCAGTGTCGCCACCGTGATGGCATTGTCTTCCGGGCAATAGCCGGTCCACAAAACCGCAACCGGCTTATCCACGCTCTCGTTGACTTTCACCAGTTCATCAATACCGCTCAACGTAGGGGCAACAAGTATCGGCATCAGTACATCAACGTTGGCATCTTCGGCGATCACCTTCAGCGAATCGGAAAACAACTGCGGTGAGCCGGTCATCGCTGAAGTAAGATCCAGTGGATTTGCCAGCGACACTAGCGATGGCAACATTTTTTCAAAGCGCGCGGCGGTCGCGGGCTCGAACTCGGCCCATTGCAAGCCAAGACTTGCCGCTGTATCCGCCACCAGCACGCAATGTCCGCCAGAACCCGTTAGCGCCGCCAACCGTTTGCCGCGCGGCAGACGACGTTTACGCAGCAGCTTGGCGAATTCATACAACTCGTTGCAATCGTCCACACGAATCACGCCAAACTGTTTGAACGCGGCATCGGCCACATCGTCCGCCCCGGTTATGGCCCCAGTGTGCGACGCCGCCGCCTTGCGCCCGGCCGCCGTTCTACCAAATTTCAATATAATCAATGGTTTACTACGTTCCGCCGCTGCCTGCGCCAGCACGCGAAAGCGTTCGCCAGAGCGAAGGCTTTCGGCAGCAATCAGCACCACATCGGTGGCGTCATCTTCCACCGTGAACTGCGCGAACTCGATGGCGTCAATGTCCGCCTCATTGCCGCAACTCACCTGATAGCTGATATCCACGCCGGCATCCATCGCTCGCCACATCACGTTGACCTGCGCGAGCCCACCACTTTGGCCAATCACCGCAACGTTGCCAGCCACATTACGCTTGCCACGCACTGCGGAAGTGTTGGTCATCACAAAACCGTCGACGAAATTGGCGAAGCCATTGCAGTTAGGCCCCATGATGCGCATGCCGGTGCGCCTGACGAAAGCCTTCAATTCGTCTTGCAGGCGATGTCCTTCCGCAATGCCGGTTTCGGCAAAACCGCCACTCATCACTGTAGCGAACTGCACGCCGCGCGTGGCACAAGCTTCCAGTGCGGGCAATACGCGATCAGCCGCGAGTACGATACCCACGTGTTCCGGCACCTGCGGCAGATCGGCAATACTGGCGTAACTGGTACGCCCGAATACGGTCTTGCGGCCTGGATTGACGGGATGAATTTCAAAGGCAGAACCGCGTGCTGCGCCAAAATCAATCATGGTCTTGAACAGACGCCCGCCAAACTTCGACAAATCTTCCGAAGCGCCAACGATGGCGACGGATTTCGGCGCGAAAAAGGATTTCAGTACGGGTGTGACATCTGTCATTTCAGTTGCTCGTCAAATAATCCATGCGCGTTTTTCACTCAATGCGTATATTCGCGTCGCGCACCACCTTGCTCCACTTTGCATGCTCGGCATTGATAAAGCTGGCAAATTCTTCCGGCGTGCTGGCGATGGCGATTGAACCGTCGGTGGCCAACCGCTCCTGGTTACCCGGCGCACGAAGAATTTTTACGATATCGCTGTGCAAACGTTCGATGATTGCGCGGGGAGTGCTGGCAGGCACCATGATGCCGTTCCAGGTGCTCGCGTCGTAGCCCGGCAGTCCGGCCTCGGCGAAGGTGGGCACGCTGGGTGCCGCCAATGAGCGCTTTTGTCCGGTGACAGCGAGCGCACGTATTTTGCCACTGCGTATGTGCGGAATCACCGCCAGCGGCGCACCCAGCATGGACTGCACTTGTCCCGCCAGCAAGTCGTTGAGCGCAGGCGGCTGGCCGCGATACGGCACGTGCACGATATTGATGCCGGTCATGCTGCGCAGTAACTCCCCGGCCAGATGCCCGGAGCCGCCCGGCCCCGACGTGCCATAGTTGATTTGCCCCGGACGCGCGCGCGCCAGCGCAAGATACTCCTGCACCGTCTTCACCGGCAGCGAAGGATGCACCATCAGCAAGAGCGGCTGCAATGTAGTCTGTGTCACCGGCAGAAACTCGCGCAACGAATCGTACGGCCGGTTTTTGTGTACGTAGGTAGACAGCACCAACGTTGTAATACCGCCCAGGAAAATCGTATAGCCGTCGGACGGCGACTTCGCCGCAAGCTGGCCCGCAATCACACCGCCGCCGCCCGGACGGTTGTCGATCACCACCGATTGGCCCCACGTTTCGCCGAGTTTTTGTCCTAGCAAGCGCGCCACAATATCCGTCGGCCCGCCCGCCGGAAACGGCACGATCATTTTTACAGACTTGGCCGGATAGTTTTGTGCATGGGCAGTGGCTGACGCCAGCAGCAATGCACCTGTGATCCACTTACCCCGCAGCCGCATACGCATTCCTCCCGGTTAGCGCCCTTTGAATACCGCCACGCGCTTTTCCTTGAAAGCCGTGACGCCTTCGACGTGATCTTCGGTCAGCTTGGCGATCTGCTGGCAGAGATTTTCCTGTTCGAGTTGCTCTTCGAGATTGGGCTTGTACATCGACTGGAACATCTTCTTGGCCAGCGCCAGCGCAAAGGTTGCAGAACTGGCCAACTCCTGCGCCAGCGCCAAGGCGTTGGATTCAAGCTCCGCATCGGGCACCACGCGATTGATAAGCCCCCACGCGCTCGCCTCCTCCGCAGGCAGCATGCGCGCCGTGTAAACCAGCTCCTTGGCGCGCGCAATGCCCAGACGCTGCACCAGGAAGAATACTGAGCCGCCGTCGGGCACCAATCCTATCTTCTTGAATATCTGAGAGAATTTTGCATTGTCGGAGGTCACGATCAAATCGCAAGCCATCGCCATGGCGAAGCCGATACCCGCCGCCACACCCCGCACCGCCGCGATCACCGGCTTTTCCAGATTGACAATGGCGTTGATCATGGCATGCCGCGTCTGCATGCGCAGGCGACCCGCCACCAGATTGGTACTGACCATCGACGTCACATCGCTACCCGAACAAAACGCACGCCCCGCACCGGTGAGTATCACGGCACGCACTGAGTCGTCCGTTTGATATTGCGTAAACAGCTCTGTGACGCGGTTATACATCTCGTCGGTCATGGCATTGAGCTTGTCCGGGCGATTGAGCGTGATGATGGCAACGTGGCCTTCCTGCTTGACAGTAACTAGCGTAGTCATGCTTTTGCTTCCTGATGTATCAATTGGTTTGAGAGGTTAACGCCCAAAGCGTACCTGGCGCAGAATTTGTGAGGATAGAGGTTCTTCGGGTTTTTCGAAATGGCTACGACCAGACAACCGCACCAAAATCACATGGCGGACTCTATTGGCCCGTGTGAATATTTTAGTCTATCGTGATGTCAGCCGTGCGCCTGACAACAGGCGCAACCAGCGAACCGCGCACCGCAAGGATGTCAGGGTTATCGCTTGCGTGAGAACAAGGTCATCCATTCACCCACAATGCCCCGACGGAACGCCAGCACACAAACCACAAAAATCGCGCCCATGATCACTTGCACCCACGAGCCCACTTTATCGGCAAGCTGATTTTGCAGGCCCACTACCACGAAGGCACCCACCACGGGCCCAAACACGGTGCCCAGTCCGCCCAAGAGCGTCATCAACACCACTTCACCTGACGTATGCCAGTGCGCATCGGTCAACGAAGCCAGTTGAAACACCACGGTCTTGGTAGCGCCCGCAAGCCCGGCAAGCGCTGCTGAAAGCACAAACGCCAGCAGCTTGTATTTATCCACGTCGTAGCCCAGCGAAATGGCGCGCGGCTCGTTTTCACGTATGGATTTCAGCACCTGTCCAAACGGCGAATGAATGGTGCGATAAATCAGCAGAAAGCCAACTATAAATATCGCGAATACGAAATAATACAGATTCAGCGTGTCGGCAAGATCAATCACGCCAAACAACTTGCCGCGTGGCACGCCTTGCAAACCATCTTCGCCGCCGGTGAATTTCATTTGCAGCCAGACGAAGTACAGCATCTGCGCCAGCGCCAGCGTAATCATCGCGAAGTAGATGCCCGCGCGGCGTATCGCCAGACTGCCAAACAGATACCCCAGCACGCCCGCAAACGCCGTGCCCGCGAGTATGCCAAGCTCTGGCGATAACCCCCACGCCTTGATCGAGTACCCCGCGATGTAGCCCGCAGCACCGATAAACGCCGCATGGCCGAACGACAGCAAGCCTGTATAACCCAGTAGCAAATTGAAGGCGCAGGCAAACAACGCCAGGCACCAGCATTTCATCAGAAACGTCGGATACACGCCCAGGTGTGGTGCGAGCACACCCGCTACGATCAGTGCGATAAAGCCCCATTGCGTTCGCGTCAGCATCATTTCTCACGCCCAAACAGCCCCGCCGGCCGCACCAGCAGCACGATGGACATGATGACAAATACCACCACTGCAGACGCTTCGGGATAAAACACTTTGGTCAATCCCTCCACCAATCCCAACGCCAGTCCGGTGACGATAGAACCCAATATTGAACCCATGCCGCCGATCACCACCACCGCAAACACCACAATAATGAGGTCAGCGCCCATCTGCGGGCTTACCGTGAATATCGGCGCTGCGAGCACGCCCGCGAACCCGGCCAGCGCCACGCCAAAGCCATACGTCAGCGTAATCATCAAAGGCACGTTAATGCCAAACGCCTGCACCAGACGCGGATTTTCCGTGCCTGCGCGCAAGTACGAACCGAGCTTGGTGCGCTCAATCACAAACCATGTCGCGAAGCACACTGTCAGCGAAGCCACAATTACCCACGCGCGATACTTGGGCAGATACATGAACCCCAAGTTGATCGCGCCGCGCAACACCTCAGGAATGTCATACGATTTACCAGACGAGCCGTGCCACTGGCGGAACAAACCTTCAATGATTAACGCAATACCAAAAGTCAGCAGCAAGCCGTACAGGTGATCGAGCTTGTAGAGATGCCGCAGCATGGTGCGCTCGATCACGATGCCCAACGCGCCCACCAACAATGGCACCACAATCAAAGCCGCCCAATAGTTGAGCGAAAAATCCGGCGATCCCAGCCACGGCCCCAACTGCGTCAAGCCTATCCACGCCAGAAACGCCCCCAGCATGTACTGCGCGCCATGCGTGAAATTAATGATGTTGAGCATGCCGAAAATCACCGCAAGCCCCAGGCTCAACAGCGCATAGAACGAGCCGTTGATCAAGCCCACCAGCAGTTGGCTGTAGAGGGCTTGCGGGGTTATGCCGAGAAGTTCGAACATGCTGAGAACCGTGAGTGGGTAAACGTCGTTATTTCTTCATCAACGGACATTCACTATTCGCCGCAGGACCAACAGCATCCGCCGCCGGAATCACCTGACGCACGTGATAGTAATCCCACGGGTATTTTGATTCTTCCGGCTTTTTAACTTGCAGCAGATAGAAGTCATGCACCAGGCGGCCATCATCACGAATGCGTGCGTTCTTGGCAAAAAAATCATTAACGGGCGTTTGTTTCATCTTCGCCATCACCGCCTTGGCTTCGTCCGTGCCTGCCGCCTTGACGGCTTTGAGATAGTGCATGGTTGATGAATACACACCTGCCTGCACCATCGTCGGCATGCGCTTGTGCTGGTCGTAGTAACGCTTCGACCAGGCGCGCGTCTCAGCGTTGAAATCCCAATAGAAGCCTTCGGTGAGATACATGTTCTGCGCCGTTTTCAATCCCAGGCTATGGATGTCGGTGAGGAACATCAACAAACCTGCGAGTGATTGCTTGGGCATGATGCCGAATTCTGCTGCTTGCTTGATGGAGTTCGTGGTATCGGTGCCCGCATTCGCCAGGCCAATCACTTTTGCACCCGAAGATTGCGCCTTCAGCAGGAACGAAGAAAAATCCGTGCCGGGAAACGGATGGCGCACAGCACCCAACACCTTGCCGCCGTTGGCTTTCACCACGTCGGAGGTATCTTTTTCCAGCGAATGTCCGAACGCATAATCCGCCGTCAGAAAAAACCAGCTATCGCCGCCCTGCTTTACCACCGCTTTGCCGGTGCCGTTGGCCAGTGCGTAAGTATCGTAGACGTAATGCACGTTGGTGTCGGTGCAATTTTTTCCCGTGATCAGCGTCGATGCTGCACCTGACACGATGGTGATGCGATTCGCCTGTTTGGCAATCGGCATCACCGCCAGCGCAGTGGATGTCGTCACCAGATCGCCAATCATGTCCACTTTGTCGCGCTCGAACCACTCGCGCGCTTTGTTGGACGCCACATCTCCCTTGTTCTGGTGATCGCCATACACCAGTTCAATCGGGAAAACATTGCCTTTTTCCTGTGCGCGAAAATCCTCGATCGCCATTTTTGCGGCGGTAATCGAACCAGCGCCGGATAAATCCGCATACAAGCCGGACATGTCGGTCAATATGCCGATCTTCACAACGCCGTCTGACAGTTTGAGGCCGCCTTTTTGCTGCGCTACCAGTGCGCCCGGTGCCAGTGTCAGCGCTGCCGCAACCGCGAGAGATACCAATTTCCGTTTCATTTTATTTCTCCTCCAGTCAATTTAAAAACTCAAACGCCCAATAGTTCATGTAACCGATCCATCTTGCCCTGCAATTCGTTCATCGGCACAGTTTCAACAATACGTCCGTGTTCAATCACATAATGACGATCCGCCAGCGGCGCGGCAAACCTGAAATTCTGCTCCACCATGATGATGGTGTAGCCACGCTGTTTCAACTGACGAACCATCCGGCCCAGTGTCTGCACAATGACCGGCGCCAGACCTTCACTGATTTCGTCGAGCAGCAGTAACTTCGCTCCTGTGCGCAAAATGCGCGCAATCGCCAGCATCTGCTGCTCGCCACCCGATAGCCGCATGCCCGGGCTGGCACGGCGCTCCTGCAAATTCGGAAACATCGTGTAGATTTCTTCAATGCTCATGCCACCACTGGCGACTTGCGGCGGCAACAGCAAATTTTCTTCTGCCGTGAGGCTGGCGAAAATGCCCCGCTCTTCGGGGCAGTAGCCTATGCCCAGATGCGCGATATCATGCGTCGGCATGGCGATGGTCTCACGCCCGTTGACCATGATCGAACCACTGCGCTTGCCGGTAAGCCCGAGCATCGCGCGTAACGTCGTAGTGCGCCCCGCACCGTTGCGACCCAGAAGCGTAACCACCTCGCCGCGGTTCACCACAAAATCCAGTCCGTGCAGGATGTGCGACTCGCCATAAAACGCATGCAGGCCGGTGACCCGCAGCATTTCCACGCCCGCAGGGCTATTGCTGTTCGCTGCCGACATACGCTTCCAGCACCAACGGGTTTTTCGAGACTTCCGAGTACGGCCCCTCCGCCAGCACCGCGCCGCGCGCCAGCACAGTAATCGTATCCGACAGATCGGCCACCACGCCCAAATTATGTTCGACCATCAATATGGTGCGGTTTGCCGACACCTTGCGAATCAGATCAACCACGCGCCCCACATCCTCGTGCCCCATGCCTTGCGTCGGTTCGTCCAGCAGCATCAATTCGGGATCCAGCGCCAGGGTTGTTGCGATTTCGAGCGCGCGCTTGCGGCCATACGGCAATTCCACGGTCACGGTTTTTGCGAAGGACGCCAGATCCACCGATTCCAGCAATTCCATCGCGCGACCGTTCAATTGCTCAAGCGACTTTTCAGACTTCCAGAAATGAAACGAGGTGCCGAGTTCGCGCTGCAAACCGATGCGCACATTCTCCAGCACGGTTAGATGGGGAAAGGTCGCAGAAATCTGAAACGAGCGCACAATGCCGCGACGGGCAATCTCGGCGGGCTTTTCGCTGGTGATATCCGCGCCGTTAAAAGTAATCGTCCCCGAAGTTGGCGCAAGAAATTTCGTCAGCAGGTTGAACGTCGTCGTTTTCCCCGCGCCGTTAGGCCCGATCAACGCGTGTATTGAACCGCGCTTGACCTTCAAATTTACGCTGCTGACCGCGACAAAACCTTTGAACGCTTTGGTCAGTTCGCAGGTTTCGAGGATGAATTCAGATTGCAGAGGCACGGCGGGATGCGTTATGTAACTATTTGTTTTTAAACATTTTTATGAGTCTATCGCAGATGATGATTTGATCTGCGCGCGCAACACAAATTTCTGAATCTTGCCAGTAGAGGTTTTAGGCAGCACACCAAACACCACTTGCTTGGGCGCTTTGAAATGCGCCAGCCGCGTGCGGCAGTGCTCGATAATTTCCTGCGCGCTGGGCGCAGCGCCTTCTTTCAATTCAACAAACGCGCACGGCACTTCGCCCCATTTTGCGTCAGGCTTGGCCACCACCGCCGCTGCCAACACCGCCGCATGGCGATACAGCGCATCCTCGATTTCCAGCGACGAAATATTTTCGCCGCCGGAGATGATGATGTCTTTTGAGCGATCCTTGACTTTCACGTAGCCGTCGGCATGCATCACCGCCAGATCGCCGCTGTGAAACCAGCCGCCGGCAAATGCGTCCTGCGTGGCTTGTTCGTTCTTGAGATAACCCTTCATGGTGATGTTGCCGCGAAACATGATCTCGCCCATGGTTACACCGTCATGCGGCACCGCTTGCATGGTGGCCGGATCCATTACCGTCATGCCTTCCTGCAGGTGATAGGCCACACCTTGCCGTCCATTCAGCTCGGCGCGCTGCTCCACCGTGAGCGCGTCCCACTCATCGTGTTTTGCGCATACCGCTGCCGGGCCGTAGGTTTCGGTCAGGCCATAAACGTGCGTTAGATTGAAGCCCATTTTTTCCAGGCCTTCGATCATCGCTGCGGGCGGCGCCGCCCCCGCAACCAGGCAATTCACCGTATGCGCAATGCCCGCCTTCATCGCTGCGGGCGCATTCAGCAGCAGGTTGTGTACGATGGGTGCGCCGCAATAATGCGTCACTTTGTGCGCACGGATCAAATCGAAAATCGCCTGCGTATCCACGCGGCGCAAACAGATATTCGTGCCTGCCGCGGCCGCTATCGTCCAGGGGAAACACCAGCCATTGCAATGAAACATCGGCAGCGTCCACAAATAAACCGGATGCGGCGGCATGCCCCACGACACCATATTGCTGATCGCATTCAGGTACGCACCGCGATGGTGATACACCACGCCTTTGGGATTGCCAGTGGTGCCCGAGGTATAGTTCAGCGAAATGGCATTCCACTCGTCAGACGGCAGTGCCCAGGCGAAATTCGCATCGCCCTTGGCGATGAACGCTTCGTATTCGATTTCGCCCAACAGCTTGCCGCCCGCAAAGCTGGCATCATCCACATCAATCACCAACGGCTTGTGCTTGACCAGCGTCAGCGCTTTTTCGATGGTCGCCGAAAACTCGCGATCAGTGAGCAGCACTTTCGCCTCGGCATAATCCAGCATGAACGCTATCGCCTCCGCGTCGAGCCGGGTATTGAGCGTGTTCAGCACCGCACCCGTCATGGGCACGCCAAAATGCGCTTCGTACATGGCAGGCACGTTCGGCAGCATCGCGGCTACGGTGTCGCCTACGCTGATGCCATGGTCATGCAGTGCAGAGGCCAGCCGCCGCGAACGTGCATAAACGTCGGCCCACGTCAGTTGAACGTTGCCGTGGATGACCGCCGTTCGCTTTGGATACACGTACGCAGCGCGCGCCAGTAAAGACAACGGCGAAAGCGGCGTGTAGTTCGCCGCATTCTTGCCGAGTCCAGTGTCATAAGCGTGGATTGCAATCATGTTCAAATCCGGGACGTCAACGCAAAGTTATGCGAATCATCAATGGCGCGTAGTGTACTGTCGCGCCAGTGTGTTTACAACTTATTCTTTAAAAACAATTACTTACGTAAACCTTACGCAGCGCTGATTATTACTGGAATAACAACTACTTGCAGGCCTGCACCCGTCTGGCATGCTACATGCGCAAGAACACGCGGCCATTCTCCAGATTGAACAACTTGCGTTTGGCCATCGCTTCACTGACCTTGAAAGACAACTGCCTGGACGTTGCATCCCACGCCATCGGCTTGCCGCTGTACGGATCAAAAAATTGTGTACCGGACTTTGCGACGAAATCGGCAATGCCATCCATCTCCACGTCGGCGGCGATAATTTCGGCACCCAAGCCCAACAGCCGATTCAGCGCATCCAGATCATGCAGCCGCAACGCATACGATACAAACGACGGCACGCCCACACGCAACAGCATTTTGCCCACCGGATTTTCAACGTAGTCACGGAGTTTCATGGATTCGAGTACCGCGCCATCAGCCGCGCTCTCCTGCGTCAGGGCCGCAGGCGGCTTTCGCAATAATGCCTGCGTCTGCCGGTAGAAAACATGCGCAGCATTGATGGTTGCGTTACGCTGGTAGAAAAAGCGCACACCCAGTGACTCCTGCAAACTGGCCTGCCCTGCACTGCTGGCAGCGGCGGGATTCTTTAACAGTTGCTTCATCACCCCAAACTCCGTATCGATCAGCGTGTCCATGTTCAGCGCCACAGGCTCAATCGGCTTGAGCATCGCCGTTAGACGCGGCGCAAAGGGTTTCAAGTCGGCGAGACTGGTTTGCAGCAAATCCGCAACAAATGCCAGATCGCGCGTGTAGTTAGCCGCCGCCACCATTCTGCCGATCAGAGTTCGCGAGCCGACGAGCATCACGCGCTGAAATGCAATGTCACGTTCGACAGCCAGCAGCGCCTCATCAATATTGCCCGCCTGTACCACCAGTGCGGCGCGCACTAGCCAGGCACGCTGCGCGGCAGCCATCGGCGTATAGCGCGGAAACTGCGATTCCAGATTGAAGCGGTAATCGAGAATTTCCTCGTAGGCGTTATAAGCAATCAACTTTTCATAGCGCGCAAGGTCCTCGCTATAACGTGCCAGTTGCACGCGGGCCGCGTCCGCCTTGTCTTGCGTCGCGGCCAGACATGACATTTGCGATGCATCACACAGGGCTGGACGCTCGGCACGTTTAGCCTCAATGGGTTTTTCAGGACGATTTTCCTGCGCTGCCATGCGAGCCTCAGCCAGCCAGGCTTTGGCGTAGGCAGTGGCATCGGCGCCATCTGCGGCACCCATGCCGATCACTGCCAGATAGCCATTTTGTGACGCCGACACAGCAGGCGCACGCGGCTCGCCCAGCGCCGCGGCCTGCGCATTGAGCGGCTCATCAAAAGCATTGATGCCGACTACCAGACCCAGCAGCAAACCACTTGCCGCCAGCGGTATCCATAACCATCGCAGCGACTTTTTCAAAGGCCCGTCCTACACATCACGGCAATTTCGCATGAGAAACATAAGCTGTTGATTTAGATTATAAAATTATAGGGGCACAGCATGCCTTGAAAAAAACTGAATCCAGTCTGCCTTTGCACGCAGCAAAAAATCAAACAGGCTGCACGCTGAAAACGGAATATAGCCTGAATTTTGCATAAAAAAGGCAAAGAACACCGTAAGTGATTGGTACAATGTGAGTTATCGAGAAACACATTCGCCAACACCAACAGGTCTTCGCCCACCATGGATTCTACGCCAGAACAACTCCGATTTGCTTCGATTCCGGGCTGCACGATCCGCGCGGA
>CANKUB010000093.1 GCA_947486575.1 Betaproteobacteria bacterium
ACCGTCTCCAGTCTGGATCAGGAAGGCGTTCAGTTTGAAGTGCAGGCGCCAACGGATTCCGTCGTTAACGTCGGGCAATTACTCGCGTCTGGCGGCGCTGTAGGCGTATTCGCAGGCAGCATCAAGCACAGCGGCGATATACGTGCCAATGCTTTGATACGCGACGAAGGCGGCAACGTAGTACTCAAAGCCGCCAATGATATTCAAATCGCAGCGGGCAGCAGCATCAGCGCCAGCGGCAAAACGGGCGGCACGATTACCATTGAATCGGGCACGGGGCTTACGCGCGTCGCGGGGCAAGTGCTGGCGACTGGCACGCAGGGCAAGGGCGGGGGCATAGCGCTATTGGGTGAACGTGTTACCGCAGCCGACGGCGCGTTGATCGACGCATCGGGTGCTACCGGCGGCGGGCAAATCCTGCTTGGCGGTGATTATCAGGGTGCCAACGCAGCCGTGCGTAACGCAACGACAACGTTCGTCGGTGCCAATGCAACGTTGCGCGCTGACGCGACCGATAACGGCGATGGTGGTCGCATTATCGTTTGGGGTAACGAGAATACGCGCTTCTACGGCAGCTTGAGTGCGCAAGGTGGCCCGCAAGGCGGCAACGGCGGGTTTGCAGAAGTATCCGGCGCGCAGAACCTGATTTTTGCGGGTACGGCGAACCTTGGCGCACCCAAAGGCGCATTGGGTAATTTGCTGCTGGATCCGCTGGACCTTTACGTATTCAACAATGGCGGCATTGACAGCGCCACGGGTGCTGTCAGAACCAGCGGCATCGCCGATGAAGCCACCGATTTTCCGTCGAACGCCGTAACCATTTCACCCGGCACGCTGGCAGGCATTGCGGGCAATGTCACCTTGTATGCGTCGCGCTACATGCGCATCGGCAATGACATTACGTTGACGCAACCGGGGCAAAGTCTGACGGCGACAGTTGGCGCCTATGTTGCGCCTGCATTGCCTGATCCGGTTGCGCTAGACACGTTTACGCCGAACCGCCTGGATATCGGCACCGACATCGCCACCAGCAAAGGGGTGAACATCACTACGGCGGGTGGCGCGGTAACACTCAATGCGCCGTTGATACAGGGCATTACGACTTCAAAAATCTCGACTGCTGGTGGCGCGATTACGCTGATTTCCAGTGGCGCGATTCAGGCTTCACAGCTTTCGCTGGATGCAGGCGGTGGGGCTGTTACGGCAACGCCTGGCAGCTTTCTACAGTTGAGTGCAGTAACCGGAGGCAGCTTTACTGCCACTTCGCCCAGCTCTATCAATATTGGCGGCTTGATTACCACCTTCGGCGGGCCGGTATCGCTATCGTCCACCGGCAGTTCAATCAGCACGTCGGGCGCGTCTACAGGTGGCGGCGCTTTCACCATGACCAGCACAGCGTCGTCGGTCAATAATTTCGGCACTATTCTGGCCGGTGGCGGCGCGGTATCGATGACGGGCACCGGCATCAGCGGCGGCACTATCGACACCACTGGCGCGGTCGCGTTGAATGCCACAGCGGGCAGCATCAACGCAACGATTAACAATTCAAGTGGTGTCTCGGCATCCTCGGCCAATTCGTTCAGCAGCACCAGCATTAACATCAACTCAACGACTGCGCTCAACGCAAATTCGATTACTGCTACTGCGGTAAATTGCTCGTTCTCTACATCCTGCCCAGGCGCCAACATCAGCTTGACCTCCACGGGTGATATCAACGTTGGTGCGCTTACCGCCAATGCGCCCGCTACAACCAATAACGCATCGGTATTCAATAACTCGATATCACGCGGCATTACCCTGACTTCAAACGGCGGCAGCATCCGCGCCCAAGGCCTCGCGTCGCTGATAACGGGCACCGATGTCACGCTGAATACCCTGCAGGGCAGCGGTGGCGGCATCGGCACGGCGGCTACGGCGCTTAACGTGAATACCGAGCGCTTGTTGTCGGTATCGCCCAACGGTGATTTCAATGTGGTGGCCGTGGGCACGGGGCCGACGCAGCTTAACGCACAATTGGGTGTGGCGGCGACGGGTAAAACTTACACCGGCACGTTAACGCGCAATGCGGGCGGTTTGACTTTAAACGCCACGGCCGACGACAAAATGGTGATGGTCAGCAATTTTACGGCGACCGGATTCACGCAACGACTGTATAACCAGAATCCTTCCATTACGCTGGGCGCGCCCAATGGTGCGTTGACGGTTACCGCCATGACGGTGCCCGAAGGCGATACCCGGCCCAATGATCCGCCGTTTACGGTGCCGTTTTACAGCACGGCAGCGCTGCCCGTTAGCGTCAGTGCCAACGGCGATCTCACGGTGACTGCGTATACGCGGCAAACCACCGCTGCGAGCTTGCCGAAATCAACCAGTTTCTCGTCGTCCGGTACAGGCAAGCTGACGCTGGGCGCTATCGTTGCAGGTCTGGATTCAGTGACGGCAAGTTCGCCCGGCGTTATGACGGTGAACAGTATCAATGCCGCGGGTGGTTCAGTTTCGTTGAGCACGTCAGGTGTGGGTTCCACCATGGCAGTGAACAGCATCAATTCCACGGGCGGTTCAATATCATTGAGTACGTCCGGCACCGGCTCCAATATCAGCGCCACCAGTTTAAGTGCGCCCAACGGCATTACGGTTAGCGCAAGCAACGGCGATGTCACAGTGGGCAGTATCGATACCACCAGCGGCACAGGTTCGGTCACTTTAAATGCCTCAACGTCCACGGGCGCGGTCAAGGCGTTGACAGATTCCGGTGCGCTTGAAATCACCTCAGGCGGTTCAATCGCGGTGTCAGCCAAAACCATCGGCAGCAGCGGGTTTGTCAATCCGCTTGATATGGCCGGTTCATCCATCGCGCTCACCAGTACAGGCGCAACAGGCGGGGCCATCGGATTTGCCGCTGCGCCCATCATTGCGAACACACAGAATCTTACGATCGTTGCGTCCCCGAACACGTCCACGCCGACGACGAATGGCGCGAACTTCAACGTCAATACCGGTGCAACCGCACTTAAAAATTTGAGTGTTACCGCCAACGCACAAGCGGTGGGCGTGGCTGGCCCCGGCACGGTGACTACCGAGGGCGGCGCAGGCGTTTACAACTTTGTCAGCGACGGCACGAATTTCACCTTTAACGCGGGCGCGGTTTCCGCCAATCAATTTACCAATGGCGCGCTGAACTTCACCTCCAACTCCGGCAACGTTACGCTGGGGGCAGCGAATTTAGGCACAACCGGCAGCCTATCGGTTGTGGCGCTCAATGGTTCCATACTCGGCGGAGCGACGCTGGATGGTGGCGGCACAATCAATCTGTCGGCGGGGCAATCCATCACTGGCGCGGCAGTGGCGGTTACGGTCGGCGACATCGGTTTGGTCAATCGGCCTTCCAGCTTGGCGATTACTGCCGGGAACAATGGAACCTTTACCAGCCGAGTGGGTACAGTTACCACCGGCAACATCGAAGCTGGCGACGTCACGGTCAATAGTTTCAATGGAAACATGAAGTTAGGTAACATAGGCGCGGTGGCGCGAGCGGGCGGCGTGGGGCTGACGGCAAGCCCGATAGGCGGCATCCACGGCTCGGTGCAAACCGGCAACATCACCGCTGCTGGTGTGACAATAGCGGATGAACTTAACAACATCACCATTGGCAATCTGGATACCACGGGCGCGGTCGCAATCACATCACAGAGGACCGTTACCCTGGGCAACGTGAATGCGGCCTCGCTGTCGGTGACGACGTCGCCGTGCGCCTTTTGCGATCAACCGTTGATCACCACCGGCGCGATCTCCGGCGTGCAGACTTTGGATCTTTTTGGCGAGGCGGTCACCATCAATGGCTCCATTACCGGCGACCCTGCGGGTACGGGCACACTGTCCATCCGCGCGGGTGATGCCTTCTTTGGCGGCACGGGCATACTGAACATCACCGGCGGCTCGGTCACGGCGGGGGGTGGCAGCACCATCGACCTGACGGCGTTTAGTGCCACGCCGTTCAAGTTTACAACGCTGAATGCGGGCGCCACGGGCACCGTCAACGTCAACGCGCGCGGCGGCATTCAACAGATCGCGCCGGGCGGCGTCACGGCAAAATCCGTAAGCCTTGCCGCCACCGATGCCGGTGCGCCCATCAATCAGGTGGGGGGCGATGGCCTGTTGGATTTGACAGGCACACAGGTGCTGGCGGTCAATGCCGGCGGCCCGGTTGCGCTGGACGCCAACGGCAGCACATTGAGCGCGCTGTCCATTACCAAGACCGCCACGCCGGGGGCGGCGGCGTTTAATTTGTCCAACCTGGGGGGCGGGCAGGCCGTTTCGCTGACCGGTGGCGCGGATCTGGCACTGACCGTAAGTAGCGCGGCCACGCCGCTGGACTTTACGCTGGACTATTCAGCCGGCAAAGCCGCGCTGGCCGGCGCCGGCATCACCACCGGTGGCGGCAATGTCAATCTTTCGATGGGCTTGTTTGAGGCGACGGTGGGCGGCATCAATACCAGCGGCGGCAATGTCACTGTGAATGCCGCAGGATTCGATGCCACCGGCGGCGGTATTTCCACCGGCGGCGCAACTGGCGGCGGCTCCGTAAATATATTTTCAGGCGCAGCGTTGACCACGGGCGTGATCAACACCACACCCACGGGCACCGGCACAGGCGGCGCGATAGCCGTTTCAAGTAACGGTGGCGTGCTGGTGAATGGCGATTTGCGCACCGGTACGGGCGGCGGCGCAATCGGGCTGACAGCGGCGAATGTCTCTACCAGCGGTGGCGCGCAAATAGTTTCTGATACCTCCGTTTCGGTTGCGGCTAACGCTGCGGCTGCGGATATTGGCGCAGGCGCAGCGCCGCTGTTGATTACCGCACCGTCTGTCAGCTTGAGCGCGTTTCATGGTACCGGCGGCGGCAGCGTGTTTGCTACGCTGACCAATACCAAATCCCTGACACTTTCCGGCGACAGCGGTTTTAACGTGGCGTCGAATACCGCGTTTGATACGCTGAGTGTCGCCACGCGCGGCACCAAAGCGGGCGCAATGACGCTCACGGCACCAGGGCAAACCTACACCTTCGCGCGGCCCACCACCGATCTTTTCGGCGGCGCGATGACCGATACTTTTCAGGTCGTTGCTGCCGCAGGCGCAGCGCCTGCGGCCAGCGCGACGTTTACGGCGATCGACGGCGATTTGTTTTTCGGTGGCGCAGGCACCAGCATCACAACAGCGGCGCTAACACTCGGTGCATCCAGCGTTGGCGACGTGAAATTGCAGGGCACAGCGGCGAATCCGCTGGCGCTGACCAACGCTACGCAGAATATCGGTACCGGTTCCACGCGCGATGTGTTCATACGCGGCAACGTTGCGCTTACAGGCACCACACAGAACATCACCGCAAATCGCAGCATCACCGTGCAGGCCGAGCAGGGTACGATTGCCATTGCAGGTGGCGCACAGACGATTGCTTCAACGGGTGCTAGCGGCGGCGTGATTTCGTTCAAAGGCGGCGCTGCCGCCAACGAGACTGTGGCGGTTACAGCATCCACCAGCCAATTGATTCAGTCGCCAGACAATGGGGCCAGTGCTGCCATTCGGATTGAAGGCGGCGATGGCGTGGGGTCATCGGCCACCGTAACGTATACCGGCACAGGCACGCAAACGGTGCAAGCGGGTGGTAACGTGTCAGTCAAGGGCGGTTTGGGTGATAACGCCATTGCGGAAATCAGAACGGCGACGGACAGTCAGTTCATTACAGCCAATCTCAATCTGGATGTCACTGGCGGCGCGGGTATTGGTGCGGCCGCGCGTATCGTGAACACCGGCGCGGGCAATCAGCAGGTGGGTGAGGCACGCCGTTCATTCTTTTTTGTGTTTCCGTATCAAACCAATAATATTACGGTGGCTGCCGGTGCGGGTGCTGACGCTATCGCGGAAATTACAGCGGCAGGCCCGCAACAGGTGTTGGTCAGTTCAGGCACGTTGGCGGTGCTGGGTGGCGGCGGAACGAATGCGTTTGCGCGTATTGATAACGCGGCGGCAACTCAGCAGATTGGTTGCGTTGCGTCGTTTTCCAGTTGTGTGTCTGCAATAGGAACCATCAACCTGCTCGCTGGAACTGGAGCCGGTGCGTATGCCAGAGCTACCAGCTCTGGGCAGCAAAATGTTTCTGCCAACTCCGCCATCAACCTTGCCGGTAGTGCTGCTGCCGGGGCTTCTGCCTCGTTGACGGGCGTGGGGCAAACGATCAGCAGCTTCGCGAATTTGGCGTTAACCGCAGGTGCGGGCAGCGGCGCCAATGCGCTGGTGCAATCGAGTGGCTCACAGAGCGGGCAATTCAGTGGCATTACGCTGACGGGCGGCGGTGGCGTGGGTGCAACTGCGACAGCGCAGATGCTTGCGGCTGGCAGTCAAACAATCAGCGGCAGCACAACAAAACTGACCGGTGGCGCAGGTGACAACTCGCTGGCGCAGATGGTAGCCACAGGCTTCCAGTCCCTTAGTTTTGGCAATACGACGCTGGGCGGTGGCGCGGGTAACAATGCGTTTGCGCAGATCGTATCGTCAGGCGCGAGCCAGTCGCTTAATTACAGCACCTTGAACATGACCGGTGGTCTTGGCGCAAGCTCGTTGGTGCAAATTGTTGCTGCTACAACGCAAAATATCAGTGGCGGCAACATGACGCTTACCGGGGGCGGCACAACAGCTATCCCGGTTGCAAATTCGTATGCTTTGATACAAGGCAACTCGCAAACGATTTCCGCCAGCAATCTCACGCTCAATGGCGGCAATGGCACAGTGAGCAATGTGTCTGACGCCGTATTGCGCAATCTGTCTGGCAATCAAAGCGTATCGGCGAGTAGCGTAACGCTGAATGGTGGCGCGCAGTTTTCCACCACCGGTATCTTGAATCAGAGCGCAGGCACGCAATCGGTATCGGGCAGCAATGGCATCTTGCTCACCACCGTAGCGGGGGCCAACAACAATACCTCGGTGCTGATACAAAATTCATCTGCGGCAAAGCAGACGTTGACGGCAACCAATGGTGGTATCGGCGTGATTAATCAGGGCGCGGGCGCGGTGTCGGTCACATCGGCAGGCGCGCAGCAATTGACTTCGCGTTTTGTCGAAGTCAGCACCACGGCAGGTTCTACCGGTGATGCGCTTTTGTCGGCGGCAAGCAATCAGTGGATACGCACCACCGATGGTTCGGTAACGCGCGCAGCGCCGTTCGCTACGACCAAGCAAAGCATGCTGGTCAGCGCACTGGGTACCGGCAAGGCGAATATCGAATCCGGCGCGTCGCAATTAATTCAGTTGGATTATCCCGATCAATTTCAATCGGTACGCGACGGCGCTTTAACCATCGGCGGCACTACGGCGGCGGGCGTTTCGCGTATTGGCGCGGTAGACCAAACACTGTTTGTTAAATCGCTCACGGTGCAAACCGGAACGGGCGGGCGCTCAGAGTTAAAATCATCGAATAAACAAGTGGTTACGGTGCTTAATGGCGGCCTCAGTGTGTTGGGTGGCAGTGGCGCCAATACCTTTGCGCAGATTGATCCCGCCGATCAAACACTTTTGGTGAACGGTGCAGTAACCGTGCAGGGCGGCAGCGGTGCAAATGCGTCAGCGCTAATTAATTCAGCTGGCACACAAACGCTGATGACCACCAACGGCGGCATCAATGTGGCGGGTGGATCGGGCGCAGGGTCTACCGCAACCGTTTCTGCAGCGGGCAATCAACTTGTGGGTGCGACGGGCGCGGTAACCGTGGCGGGTGGCCCTGTGGGTGCGCTGGCACGCATTGCGACTGCCGCGAATCAGACTTTCAGTTTCGGCAGCTTGAGCATGATCGGTGGCACAGGCGCGGGATCACTGGTTGAAGTGACTGCAGGCGGGACGCAAACACTGACCGGTGGAAACGTAACGCTTACCGGCGGCGGCAGTTCCACCCCGGTTGCCGGCGCTTCAGCGACGATACAAGGCAATTCGCAAATGATTTCAGCCGCGAATCTGGCGCTTAACGGCGGCTCTGGCACTGCGGCTGGCAATTCTGATGCGATCTTGCGCAATCTCTCCGGTGATCAAGTTGTTTCAGCCAGCGGCATAGGCGGGATGACGCTAAACAGTGGCGCTCAGTTTTCCACGACAGGGATTTTCAATCAGGGCGCGGGCGCGCAAACGGTTGCCGGAACCAACGGCATATTCCTGAATACCGTGCTGGGTGCCAACAACAATACATCCGTGCTGATACAGAACACACCGGCGACCCTGCAAACGCTATTCGCTAACACCAACGGTTTGGGCTTGGTCAATCGCGGTGCAGGGGTGGTATCGGTAACTTCGGGCGGCTCTCAATCAGTGACGGGGCGCTTTGTGGATGTGTTCACTCGCGCCGGGTCCAGCGGTGATGCGATTCTTTCCGCAGCAGGCAATCAAACCATACATACTACTGATGGCACGTTCTCCTCAAGCGGCAGTTTGCGTGCGACCGCGTTTGGTACCGGCAAGGCAAACATTGAGTCTGGCGCAAACCAGTCGCTCGAACTCGATTATCCGGAGCAGCTAACCACGCCGCGCGATGGCCGCCTAACGGTTGGCGACACCGCCGCAGCGGGCTTGTCGCGCATTGGTGCAGTGAATCAAACGATATTCGCCAAATCGATATTGGTGCAAACTGGCGCTACCGGCTCACGTTCCGAAATCAAATCTTCAGGCGTGCAGACTATCCGGGTTTTGAACGGCGACCTTGATGTGCGCGGCGGCAGCGGTAACAACACGCTTGCACAGATTGATCCGATCAATCAAAACATCGTGGTCAACGGCAATCTCAATATCGTAGGCGGCACTGGCAATAACGCGGTGGCGCAGGTGGTTTCAGCGGGTATACAGAACATCACCGCAAACAGTATCTTTGTGACGGGCGGATCGGGCAGCGGTTCATCAGCGGCGCTTACGGCAGTGGGCTTGCAAACCATTAATGGCAATCTCGTGATAACGCAAAACGTGGGCGGGGCGATGGTTACTGGCGGAGCGCCGGTATCGGTGAATACGACAGGGAGTGTGAACACGAGCAACGTACTGTCGTTGCAGGGTAATCAGATCGGTGTTATCGAGGGTGCCGAACCCGAAGATCAGAATGAAACCGATCCCATCAGAAGGGCGCCACAATGCTTCTAAAATTCATGCAAGCATGTCGTGCGGCATTGGTTGCGGCACTGTTGCTGGCCGCAAACCCTTCGCTCGGCGCACCTGCGGGCCGGGTGGAATTCGCACAAGGCCTGGCAAGCGCACAGCAGCGCGGGCAAACGCCGCGTTTTCTGAGCAAGGGTGATGCGCTACAGGAAGGTGACGTGCTGAATACCGGCGCAAAAGGTTTTGCGATTATTGTGTTTCCCGATGGCGGCAAGATGACGCTGCGGCCCAACACGACTTTTGCGATTGATCAGTTCAACGCTACAGAAGGGCAGGAAGCGACCGTTTTCCGGCTGCTAAAAGGCGGCTTGCGTGCGATTACCGGCGCCATCGGCAAAGCCAAGCCCGAAGCCGTGCGCATCAATACGTCGACCGCAACCATTGGTATACGCGGTACACAGTTTGATGCGCGTATCTGCGATACCGATTGCGCCAAAGAAAATCGTGGCGGCGCGAGTTCCAAACCGGTAGCTGCAGATGCGGTGGTGGCACGTGTTGCCGTCGTGTCGGGCTCTGTCGCAGCTGTAAACGCCAGCAAACAATCCCGCGTGCTCGTCAAAGGATCGGCGCTCTACACGGGCGAATCCATACGTACGGAGAAAAGTTCGCATGTCATGCTGGTGTTCCGCGATGAAACGCGGATTACCATTGCCAGCGAATCAGAATTCAGTCTGGATAACGTGCGCTTTACGGGTGCGCAATCCGATACCGGTAACTTCGCTGTGCGGTTGTTAAAAGGCACCGCACGCACGTTTACCGGCTTGTTTGCGAAACGCACTGCAAGTGCGTTTCAGTTCAGCGCTGCCACGGCTACGGTTGGCATACGCGGCACGGGCTTCGACACGCGCGTTGTGCAGGAGTGTGTTGCAAACAAGTGTGCGGACTTTGTCTATGCGCAGTTGTGGGATGGTTCGATCTCGCTGGACGCGGCAAATCAATCGCTGCTGATACCGCTGAGTCGGGCGGCGGTATTTAACGCCTTGCAAAACAGTGTTGTGCTGCTCGATAACGTGCCCCGATTCTTTGCCGACGAAACTGCACCACGTCCGGATCAGGTTACCGTCGACGAGAATCTCTTCGGCGCAGTGGATATCAACGGTGCGCCTGCTGGGCTATACGTCAACGTGCGTGACGGGCATGTGGTATTCATCGGCGCCAACAATCGCAGTGTCGATCTGGGTCGGGCCGAGGCGGGCTTTCTTGCCGATGGCAGCAACGCACCGGCGCGTTTGACGCGCGTGCCGGGGTTCATGACGAATGACCCCATACCTGCGCCCGAAAATTTCGACGAAAAAACATTGCGCTTGCTGGAAACGCTGGGCGACAGCTCGGGCGGCTTGATCTGTGAAATGTGATCGAGCGATGCATGAGGAGAAATATGCTTAAAAAACAATTAGTTACGGGGGTGGCGCTGGCGCTACTGGCGGCAGCGGGGTGGTGTCAAGCACCCGTCGCTGGCGATGCGCCGCTGCTCGACATCAAGCGTTTTGTGATTGAGGGCGACAACCCGCTGTCTGAATCTGAAACGCAGGCACTGCTGGCGCGGCACCTGGGGCCGCACAACGATCTGGCTTCGATTGAGGCAGCAGCGACCACACTTGAAAAAGCCATACGCGATAAAGGCCAGGTGTTTCATCGCGTGATTGTGCCGGCGCAAAAACCGGATTCGGGCGAGCTGAAATTACGCGTGTTGAAATTTGCGCTGGCGAATGCCAGTGTGTCCGGTAACAAATATTTTTCGCGCGAAAACATTTTGCGCAGCCTGCCCGCGTTTGCACCCGGCGGCTCGCCGGATATTCAGGATCTTGGCCGTCAGATCACGCTGGCCAATGAGCATCCGGCCAAGCGGCTTACCGTGCAATTCAAAGAGAGCACCAAGCCCGATCATATCGATGCCGATATCGTGGTGCGCGACGTTCCCGCCGCGCAAACGTTCGTGGGATTAACCGGCGGCACCCGCGATTTTGACAACAACCTCAATCGCAACACGGGCTACTCGCGGCTCACCGTAGGCCATCAACGCAGCAATCTGTTTGATCTCGATCACGCACTCACACTGGCCTACACCACGTCGCCCGATCACCTGAGCAAGGTAAAACAATACGGCGTGTTCTACTGGGCGCCCATCTATCGCTTCAATACTGCGCTGAGCGCGTACTGGACAAAATCGGATGTCGATACCGGTACCGTGGGCGTGGGCGGCGTTAATTTTAATGTCAGCGGCAAGGGCGAGTTTTTCGGCTTGCGTGCTAACTATGCACTGCCCAAATTCCGCTCGTTGGCGCAGAGCGTGTCAATTGCCATAGATTCACGTTATTTTGAGAGTTCGGTCGGTTTTGCCGGAGGCGCGTTGCCCAACACCACCGTGGGCAGCGCGCCGGTATCGCTGCGTTACACCGCACGATATGACCAGCAGTGGGGTGGCGTCGGCGGCAACATCGAATATGTTGCCAACGTCGGCGGCGGACGTGGCAATGATTTTGCGGCGTACACCGCAGCAAGAGGTACCTCAGACACGCACTGGAATGCCCTCCGCTGGGAGGCGGACACGCAATATAATTTCGCCAGTCGCTGGAGCCTGAATACCAAATTGCGCGGCCAATACACCAATGACATTTTGATCCCCGGCGAGCAATTCGGCGTCGGCGGTGTAGGCAGCGTGCGCGGCCTGAAGGAGCGTGAGGCGACCGGAGATCGCGGCTACACCGCCAACGTTGAAGTGATCGCGCCAGCTGTCTACGCGGGCATCGTACCGTTTGGGTTTACCGATTTCGGTCGCCGTAAGCACATCACCCCGGTAGCGACTGTTGCGCAAAGCGACAACGTGGTCAGCGCGGGTTTCGGCGCGCGCTGGAGCTGGGAAAAAGGCCTGGATGTTTCACTGACCTACGCCAATGTCTTGAATGGCATCGCGGGCGGCACGCCGCGTGGACATGACAAGCTGAATTTCTCGTTGTTCTATAGGTTCTAAAAGTTTACTCTACTGCGGCTTGATCCCTGCCGATTTAATCACCCGCGCCCACTTCTCGGTTTCGGATTTAATGTAAGCGCCGAAGGCTTCGGGGGTGCTACCAACAATGTCGGCGCCTTCCCCGGCAAGTTGCTTGATGACTTCAGGCGCTTTGAGCGCGCGCACGGTTTCCTGATGAATGCGGTCGATAATCGTGCGTGGCGTGCCTGCGGGCGCAAGCATGCCGAACCATTGGGTCGCTTCGTAGCCCGGCACTATTTCACCGATGGCGGGCACATCCGGCAAAGCCGGTGTGCGCCTGGCGGTAGTCACACCCAGCGCACGCAGCCGCCCCGCCTTGATGTACTGATATGCGGTGGGTATCGAGGGGAACGACACCGACACCTCACCTGCAAGATTTGCGATGATGGCATTGCCAGAGCCTTTGTATGGCACATGCACCATATCGATTTTTGCCAGGCTCTTGAATAACTCCAGCGATAGATGCGGGCTGGTGCCGTTGCCTGCCGAGCCCACGTTGAGCGCATTTGGTTTTGCGCGCGCCAGCGCAATCAATGCCTGAATCGATTGCGCGGGTACCGATGGATGCAGCACCAGTGCATTGGGCACAGAAACCATGTGACAAATCGGCGCGAGATCACGCAACGCATCGTAAGGTAATTTCGCAAACATGCTGGGATTGATCGCAAGCGTCGATAGCCCAACCAGCAGCGTATAACCATCCGGCGGACTCTTCGCAGCGATGTCGATGCCAATAATTGTGCCTGCGCCTGCACGGTTATCGATGACCACTTGCTGGCCGAGATACTCGGTGAGCTTGTTTGCTACCGTACGGCCTACGATATCCGTGCCACCGCCGGGTGCGGACGGCACGATCAGGCGTATCGCGCGCGCCGGATAATTTTGCGCTATTACGGGCGTGACCGCGAGCGTCGCCGTGGCAATCAGCAGTGTTTCGTAACTAATTGTTTTAAATGACATTTTATTAATCTGCTCTCATGCCCGATTTCTTGATGATGGGTGCGTAAAGTGCAAGCTCCCGCTTGACCTGCGCATGCAATTCGTCGGGTGTGGTCGGCGCGGCTTCAGCGCCCTGACTCAACAACCAGGATTTAAATTCGCCCGCGTTGAGCACTTTGCTGAACTCGGTGTGCAGCCGGTTAATGACCGCAGGCGGCGTGCCCGCAGGGGCAAACGCGCCGTACCAGGTAATCGCCTCAAAACCGGGATAACCCGATTCTGCGACGGTGGGCAAATCAGGGATTACCGGCGACCGCTTGGCGCTGGTGACAGCGAGCGCACGCAGCCGCTGACTGCGCACAAACTGCAAGCTTGAAGTCAGCGTGCCGAACATGAGCTGCGTTTCGCCGCTGAGCAGCGCGGTGAGCGCTGGCGAACTGCCTTTGTAAGGCACGTGTACCAACCTGACACTCGCGGCGTCATTGAACATCACACCCGCCAGATGCGCGGGCGTGCCGGTGCCGGATGATCCGTAATTCAACTGATCGGGCCGCGCTTTGGCGAACGTCACCAGATCCTTGACCGAGCGTACCGGCATCGATGGGTGCACCACCAGCATGTTCGCCGCTGTGGCGACGCGAATTATCGGCGCGAAATCGCGCAGCGGGTCGTAAGGCAGCTTCGCATGCAGATTGGGATTGATCGACATCGAGGTATTCGATCCCATGAAGATCGTGTAGCCGTCGGCAGGCGCGCGCGCCGCCAGCTCCGAGCCCAGTATCGTGCCGCCGCCAGGCCGATTGTCGATAAACACCTGTTGGCCAAAACCCTCGGCGAGTCGCGGTGCCAGCGCGCGCCCCACCAGATCTTGCCCGCCGCCAGGCGCGAACGGAACGATATAGCGAATGGGTTTGACCGGAAAATTTTGCGCGCGGCTGACGGGAATGCCCGCCAGCATGACCGACGCCAAGCTTGCCGCCAGAACGGTTGTTACAGTTCGCATTCGATGACCGGATTTCACGAGAGCGGGCATTGTAGTTTTACCGAAGGCTCCGCACAACTGATAGCCGTGCACAACGTCACACGTCACCGAATTGACTTAAACTGACACCCATGCAACCGATACAACGCATAGCCATACTCACCAGCGGCGGCGACGCGCCCGGCATGAACGCTGCGGTGCGCGCGGCCACGCGTGCCGCGCTGGCGCGGGGGTGGCAGATGCATGGCGTGCGCAATGGCTACGCCGGGTTGATGGAAGGCGTTTTTGAGCCGTTGCAGGCGCGTGACGTGGGCGGCATTATCCAGCGTGGCGGTACGGTGCTCGGCAGCGCCCGTGCACCGGAGTTTGCCACTGAAGCAGGTCGTGCCAGGGCACTGGACAACCTTAGGCAGCGCGGGATTGAGGCGCTGATCGTCATCGGCGGTAACGGATCGCAATCAGGGGCCAATGTGCTCGCCCATGCGGGTTTGCCGGTGGTGGGCATCGCATCAACGGTGGATAACGATCTGGCAGGCACCGATGTCACCATTGGCGTGGATACCGCCGTCAACATCACCGTCGACGCGATTGACCGTCTACGCACCACGGGCACATCGCATAAGCGCGCTTTTCTGGTCGAAACGATGGGGCGCAACTGCGGCTACATTGCGTTGATGGCAGGTATCGCGGGCGGCGCGGAAGTGATCGTTGTTCCTGAGTGCGAGATTGAACCGCACGAAGTCGCCGAACGCCTGCGCGCGGCGTACCAGCGCGGCAAGACACATGCCATGGTGGTCGTCGCGGAAGGAGCACGTTGCGGTGCGAAAGCCATCATGCAGCATGTCGCTGAGCATCGCGACACCATTGGCTTTGCCCTGCGCGTTACCACGCTGGGCCATGTAGTGCGCGGCGGAGTCCCCACCGCAGCCGATCGTGTGCTCGCCACGCGGCTGGGCGCAGCGGCTGTGGATCAGCTCGCGCGCGGCATGCCCAATGTGCTGGTTGGGTTACGGGGTAACGAAATAGTTGCTACCCCGCTCGCCAAAATCGCAGGCAAAACCAAGGGTATCGATCAGGATTTGCTGGCATTGGCGCGGGTGCTTGCGCAATAGTCGCGCGGGTTAAAGATGTTACGCTCTGCGTCATTCATCTGCGCGGGATTATTCCCGCCGCACCGAAATCGCCTCACGCCGAATCAAATCCGGAAACCATCGCAGCCACAGCCCTACTACCACCAGCGTGCCGATGCCGCCGATCACCACGGAGGGTACGGTACCCCACCACGCTGCGGTGATGCCTGATTCAAACTGCCCCAGGTGATTTGCCGTGCCGGTAAATAACGAATGCACGGCGCTGACACGGCCGCGCATGTCGGCGGGGGTTTCGAGTTGCACTAGCGAGGAGCGAATCACCACGCTTACCATGTCTGCCATGCCCATGATGGCCAGTGCGAGTAGTGACAAGGGCAACCACGTCGAGAATCCAAACACGATGGTGGTAATGCCAAACGTCGCGACGCTGACGAACAGGATTTTGCCTACGCTATGCGTCATCGGCCAACGCACGAGGTAGATCGAGGCCAGAACCGCGCCAACAGCCGGTGCGGTACGCAACAGGCCCAATCCGAGCGGGCCGGCTTGCAGGATGTCGCGCGCGTAAATCGGCAGCAGGGCCACCGCACCGCCGAGTAGCGTGGCGAATAAATCCAGCGTGATAGCGCCGAGGATAATCGGCTTGCCGAAAATATAGTGCAACCCGCCGAGCACGTATTGCAGAGTTGCAGGTTCGTGGTTGCGGCGCACGAAGGTCGAGTGTATGCAAAGGATTATTGCCCCGGCTACAGCAAAGCAAACCGCGCTGCTGGCATAGACTGCGCTGGCGCCCCACAGGTAAACCACGCCGCCCAACGCCGGGCCGACAATGACCGCAGTTTTTTTTGCGGCACCATGAAACGCGATGCAGCGTGGCAGCAGCGCTTCGCCCACCAGTGACGGCAGCAACGAACGCATCGCCGGATTTTGGAAGGTTTGTGCGATGCCGGTGAGCACCACGCTGGCGTAAATGATTTCGCTATTGATCCAGCCGGCGTAATTGCCAGCGGCCAGCGTCAATCCCACCGCACATTGAATCCACTGACACAGCGCCGCGACGTAGCGCCGGTCGTAGCGGTCGGCGGCGTGTCCCGCCGGTAAAGTGAACAGAAACTGTGCGCCAAAATGTGCGAGGCCCACCAACCCCAGACTCATCGCGCTGTTGGTGATATCGTAAATTTGCCAGCCCACAGCCAGCACCAGCATCTGATTGGCAAGCACGGAGGCAATGTCGCCCACCCAAAAGCGCGTGAACGTGGCGTGCCGGAACAACGAAGTTTGCATAACGACTATTTAGCAGAAGCGACTGGGAAGGTGCAATACACTACTCCGGCTGTATGCCCGCAAGCTTGACCACTTCAGCGTAGCGTTTGATAGACTTCTCGACAAAGGCGCTGAATTCGGCGGGTGCGCTGCCCACAGGCTCCATGCCAATCGCGGCGAGGCTGTCGCGCACCGCAGGCGCTTTCAACGCAGTGCGAATTTCGCTGTGCAATTTGTTGATAATGGCAGCAGGTGTTTTCGCCGGTAAGAACACGCCGTACCAACTGGCATCGAACTCCATGCCACTGACCCCGGCTTCAATCATTGTCGGAACATTAGACAGCAGCGGCGAGCGTGCAGGCGCGTTGTAGGCCAGTGCGCGCAGGCGCCCCGCGCGCACTTGTGTGATCAAGGTGCCAGGGTTGGATATTGCCATTTGCACTTCGCCGCTCATCAAGGCAAACGTCATCGGCCCGCCACCCTTGTAGGGCACGTGCGTGAATTGTGTGCCGGTGCGTGCGGCAAACAGCGCGGCCGCGAGATGCGTAACATTGCCCACGCCCGATGTGCCGTAGGCAAACTGGGCGCCGGGGCGTTTCGCCAGCTGAATCAGCTCTTGCAACGTGTTGGCCGGCACCGAGGGGCTGATCGCCAGCAACAACGCTTCTGACGAAGCAATGTTGGTTACCGGTGCGAAACTTTTAATGGCATCGAACGGCAGCTTGCGTGCGATGCTGGGGTTTATGGCGAACGCCGCCGAGGTGATCAGCAGCGTGTAACCGTCAGGATTCGATTTGGCAACAATGTCAGCAGCGAGTATGCCGTTGGCGCCGGGGCGATTATCGAGCACCATCGATTGCCCGATCTGTGCTGTGATTTGCGGCGTGATGATACGCGCCACCGAATCCGGCGATCCGCCGGGCGCAAATCCCAGCACCCAGCGCACCGGGCGAGCGGGGTAATCTTGTGCATGAGCCACTATCGCAAACGAAATCGCGATCGCTGCACAGAAAAGTTTTGCATGATGCACGGTGTTCATTTTATCAATAAAAACAAATAGTTACGATGTTTTCAACTTCGATGCTTATCAGCGCATTGTAAGATGAATCGTGGCAGTCGGCAGCAGGTGGCGCACTGCCCGTGCAAACGCCCAGCGTGCGGCACAATACACCTCATGATTAAAGTCTGGATTGAGGAGAACGCGTCAAATGTGTGGCATGACTCATAACGCGCATAGATTCCTTTGCCTGCTGGGTGGCACCATTCTGGCGGTGTTGGTTGGCGCGCCCGCCACCGCATGGGCGCAAGCGTACCCGGTGCGCCCGATACGCTTCATTGTCGGCTTCGTGCCGGGCGGTGTCGCCGATTTGCTGGCGCGCGCGTTGGCGCAAAAACTCACCGACGCATGGGGGCAGCAGGTCATCGTCGATAACCGTGCCGGTGGCGGCGGCGTGATCAGCATGCAAATTGTCGGTAAGGCTGCGCCCGATGGCTACACACTGTTGATGGGTTCATCGACGCAGTTTTCCATCAATCCTGCGCTGCGCGCTAATCTGCCGTACGACCCGGTGCGAGATTACACGCCGATTACCAATGCCGCGATAACCCCGGTGATGTTGACGGTGCAGGCAGCCTCTAGCGCACGCTCGCTGCAAGACCTGATTCAATTGGCAACTCAGTCGGCAAAAAAGGGTGAGACGATGAGTTACGGCTCTACTGGCTATGGTGGCGCGCCGCATATCGCTGGCGAATTACTCAAACGCGCTGCCGGCATACCGATGACGCACGTGCCGTTCAAGGGCGGCGGCGACTCCATCATCGCCGTCATGGGTGGCCATGTTCAGGCTTCGTTTGGCGCCGTGTCGACTGCGCAGCCGCATTTGCGTGGTGGGCGCTTGCGTGCATTGGGTGTCACCACGTCCAGGCGCATGACAGCAATTCCGGATGTGCCAACCTTTGCGGAGCAGGGATTGCCGGGATTTGAAGTGGTGCAATGGTACGGCGTGTTCGCACCTGCCGGGTTGCCGCCGCCGGTTTTACGCAAAGCCAACGAGACGCTGGTGCGTGCGCTGGGCACGCCCGAATTTCGCGAGCAGTTCAATGCGCAAGGCGTGGAGTTGATGCAGTCTGCGCCAGTGGCGTTTGCTGGTTATGTGAAGGGTGAGCTGGCGCGCTGGACCAAGGTGTTGAAAGAGATGGGGATTAACGAGGCGCCGTAGGTTACTTGAGAGTGCGGAGTTTACCCCGGGCGAGATCTTATTAACAAGTCAACCAAACATGTCCTAGTACGTTGTTAGGGCATGACGACACAAAGCATGAAGCACATACCGGCGGTAGCACAAGACGAACTTCGCAATCGGGTGATTGCCGCGTTGAATCGAGGCGTGACGCAG
>CANKUB010000094.1 GCA_947486575.1 Betaproteobacteria bacterium
CGATTAACGCTCGGACCCTACGTATTACCGCGGCTGCTGGCACGTAGTTAGCCGGTCCTTCTTCTTCCGGTACCGTCATCCACACTCGAGATTCACGAGTGCGATTTCGTTCCGGCCGAAAGAGCTTTACAACCCGAAGGCCTTCTTCACTCACGCGGCATGGCTGGATCAGGCTTGCGCCCATTGTCCAAAATTCCCCACTGCTGCCTCCCGTAGGAGTCTGGACCGTGTCTCAGTTCCAGTGTGGCTGATCGTCCTCTCAGACCAGCTACGGATCGTAGCCTTGGTAGGCTTTTACCCCACCAACTAGCTAATCCGATATCGGCCACTCCAATAGTGCGAAGCCTTGCGGTCCTCCGCTTTCCCCCGTGGGGCGTATGCGGTATTAGCCTATCTTTCGACAGGTTATCCCCCGCTACTGGAAATGTTCCGATATATTACTCACCCGTTCGCCACTCTACTTGCGGATTGCTCCGCTTTCGCGTTCGACTTGCATGTGTAAGGCATGCCGCCAGCGTTCAATCTGAGCCAGGATCAAACTCTTCAGTTTAATCCGTGCAAAGTAATTCTCTCGCTTGACGTTATTACTGTTTTGCGAGCACTTCGTTATTTCAAAACTTTTCACAACAACCAAAACGTCTTGGCAGTTGTGTTTGCCTTGGAAACCAAGTGCCCACACTTATCGGCTGTATATTGTTAAAGAACTTTTCTTTGCGGATTCGGTTGGAGCGATGCCACCGAATCCGTCTTTACCTTCATTTAAAACACTTGGTAGCGGGGATAGGATTTGAACCTATGACCTTCGGGTTATGAGCCCGACGAGCTGCCAGACTGCTCCACCCCGCGCCAGAACTTTAAGTGACTCAGTAAAGAAGAGGAAGTATGAAGGCTTCGCAGGGGTCTGTCAACAGTTATTTCAAAATAATTTCATTAACATGCCCAGTAAAGCCTCCTATCCGCAGTTTGGAAAACCGCCCAACACAGGCGAGGGATCCGATCTCCCTTAATACCAAAACAATCAGTGGCTTACGTCGGGGCCTGGATTTCCACCGGTGTTTTCTTATTGCGGAAATAACCCGCGAAAGCCTCCATACTCACATAGAACACTGGCGTCACATAGAGCGTCAGGAACTGCGAAAACACCAAGCCACCTACTACGGCTATACCTAATGGCCGCCGCGTTTCGGCGCCCGCACCCAATCCCATTGCAATCGGCAGCGTCGCGAAAATTGCAGCCGCAGTTGTCATCATGATGGGGCGAAAACGCACACTGCAGGCCTCGATAATTGCATCGTGCGGAGACATGTTTTTCTCGCGCTGCATCTGCAGCGCGAAGTCAACCATCATGATGCCGTTTTTCTTCACCAGGCCAATCAGCAATATGACACCGACAAAACTGAAAATATTAAGCTCTTCGCCAAACAGAATCAGTGTCGCCAGCGCGCCGAAACCTGCAAATGGAAGCGCTGTCAAAATAGTAATCGGATGGCCGTAATGCTCATACAAAATCGCCAGAATCATATAGATCAGCAGTATCGTCACCACCATCAGTATCGGTAGCGAGCGGAATGCCTCCTGGAAGGCTTTGGCACTGCCTGTAAACGCCGTTGAGATGCCCGCTGGCGCCACCTCAGCGGCAATTTCGTTAATAGCTGTCACGGCATCCCCCACCGAGACGCCTGGCGCCAGATTAAAGGACAGCACCACACCTGGGAGCTGACCCACGTGCGCCACAGAAACAGGGCCGACACTATTCTGAATTTCAGCCAAACTATTCAGCGGCACCATGACGCCGTTGGGCGCTGTAATAAACAGCGAATCCATCGCATTGATATCCGCCTGATACTTGCGGTCGATTTCGAGCATAACGCCATACTGATCCTGCGCGCCGTAAATCGTGCTGATCTGCCTTCCACCAAACGCGTTGAATAGCGCCTGCTCCACTTGCTGTGAACTGATCCCTAGCGCAGCTGCACGGTCACGCAATACGCGCACCTGGACTTCCGGATTTCTCAACTCAAGATTGCTGGATACGTCTGTAACCAGTGGCAAAGCACGCAACCGCGCCTCCATGTCCTGGCCCGGTTGGTAAAGTGCCCTGAGATTTGTACCGGTCATAACAAACAGATAGTCGCTGGTGGAAAGCGTTCCGCCGATGCGAATTGCCGGCGGATTCGAAAGGAACAAACGGGCACCCTGAATCGATCTGGTATCCCGCCTTATTTGCTGAATAACATCATCAGCTGTCGCTTCATTCTCGCGTTTATCGCGATCCTTCAGACGAATAATATAGCGTCCCACGTTTTCACCGACGACACCTCCGACACCTTGCCCTGCAGTTGACATCACCGCATCCACATTCGGATTTTTCTGAATCACCGCCGCGATTTGTTGCTGATAGCGAATCATTTCGTCGAATGTAATGCCTTCGCGCGCACGAATATTAGCGTTGATTACTCCAGTATCCTGTTTGGGAATAAACCCTTTTTGCACAATCTGAAAAAGATAGCCCGTGGCCACCAGCATTAAAAGCGACCCTATCAACACTAAGCTGCGCACTTTAAGTGCCCAGCGTAGAGTCGTGACATAGCCATTGCGTGCCATATCCATTATTTTTTCGGTCACCAGGAATAACCGGCCATGAGAATGTTCATGCTTGAGCAGTAAACCGCACATCATGGGCGTAATGGTTAAGGACACGATGCCTGAAATAACTACCGAAATGCCCACAGTCACCGCAAATTCACGGAACAGCCGACCAACCATACCTTCCATGAACAAAATCGGTAGAAACACGGCCGACAAGGAAATAGTCATTGTCATCACGGTGGCGCCAATTTCCTGAGCACCTTCAAGCGCAGCGGTTTTCCGATCTTTACCCATTTCGAGATGCCTCGTGATGTTTTCCAGCACCACAATGGCATCGTCCACTACAAACCCCACCGCCAGCGTAATTGCCATCAGCGACAGATTATTCAGGCTGTAACCCAGCAAGCTCATCACGGCAAATGTGCCCAACACTGAAGCCGGTAGCACCAAAGCTGTGACCAAGGTCGCACGGAGATTTCGCAGAAACAACAGAATCACACCGATCACCAGCGCGATCGACAACACCAGGGTGAAATTTACCTCGTGTATTGAATCGCGAATAAATTCTGAGCGATCGACCAGCACCTCAAGACTGGCCCCCGCAGGCATTTCCTTGCGTATCTCCGGCAACATCTCTTTGAGCTTGCTCACCACCTCCACCGTATTCGATCCGGGTTGCCGGTAGACCGCCAGAATCAACGCACGCTCTCCGTTAAACCAGCTTCGGATTTTTTCAAATTCAACGCTATCAACAGCCTTGCCAATATCGGATAAACGAACCGGCATGCCATCCTTGTACGCGATGATCAGTGGATTAAAATCGTTGGCGTTTTGCAACTTACCCTGAGATTTAACGGTGTAATTGCGCGCAGCGCCTTGTAGCGTGCCAGACGGAATATTTGAGTTTGCTCCCTGAATGGCCTGCACGACTTTCTCAATGCCCAACCCGTGCCGAGATAGTGCGTTCGGATCAACAAACACACGCACCGCATATTTTTGCGAACCAAATATCTGCACCTGCGCCACGCCGCTGATGGTGGAAAAACGCTGAGCGATATTGACATCAGAGAACTGATCCAGCTTCGCCATCGGAACTTGTTTCGACGAAATACCCAGAATCAAGACTGGCGCATCGGCAGGATTCAGCTTACGCAAGGTTGGGGGTTCAGGCATCTCCGGTGGCAACCGGCGAATTGCCTGAGATATCGCTGTCTGCACATCCTGCGTCGCTGAGTCGATATCTCTTGTCAGCGCAAAAGTGAGCGTAATGCGAACGTTACCGGTAGAAGACGAAGACGTCATTTCCTCCACGCCTGCGATACGGCTGAATTCACGCTCCAATGGCAGCGCCACCGTATTTCCGACAATCTCAGGACTAGCACCAGGCAGGCGCGCCGTCACATTGATGGTCGGAAAATCCACGTTAGGCAGGTCATTCACCGGCAGCGTGGTGAACCCCAGCCAACCAAAAAACAAAATCGCCACAAACAACACACTGGTGGCGATAGGACGTTCAATGAAAGTGCGCGAGATATTCATTTGCTGGTTCCTTTGCTGTCCTGTCTAAGGCTATTATTTCTTGGGTTCTTCAGACTTTGCTTCGCTATCCTTGGATGCCGCACCACCTTCCGGAGCTTTATCGCTCTCTTCCGCCTTTGCCTTGCCACCACCCTTACTGCCACCACCACCGCCTTTTCCAGTGCCGCCCAAAGTCACTTGCGAGCCATTGGTCAGCGTAGGCGGCACTTCTATCACCAACTGCTCATCGCCCTGCAAACCCTTGGATATCACTACTTCGCGCCCAATCTGGCGATTAACCGTGACGTATTGCAAGCGAGCGCGGCCCTCCTTTACGACATATACAAACGGACCTTCCTGACCCGGCTGTATCGCACTCTCTGGCACCGTGACGGCATCCTCTTCCACTCTCAGCACGATACGTCCTGCCACGAACTGTCCGGGCCACAGATCCTCTTTATCATTTTTTATGCGCGCCTTGACCAAAATCGTACCTGTCGCGGGGTTCACTGCGTTGTCTATAAACACTAACGAACCCGTCGCTATAAGTGGGCCGCCGCCATTCGGGGCGATTTCAACTTTCAGGTCTTTCTTGCTGGTCCATACCGCACGTATGTCGTCAAGGCTGCGCTGGGGCACGCTTAGCGCCACCAATATCGGCTTGGTGCTATTGATATTCACCAGCGGCAGAACGTTGTTTCCCACCGCCAGCAGCGTGCCCGCTTTGACACTGAGGCTACCCGTGCGCCCCGAAATAGGCGAAGTAATTTGCGCGTAAGATAACTGCAGCTTTGCCGCATCGACCACCGCCTTGTTCGCCACTACCGTTGCTTCCAGCGACTTGGCCTGTGTCGCAGCGACGTCGTATTCCTGGCGAGTGATGTATTCCTTTTCGGCCAATGGACGTAGCCGTGACTCCTGCGCACGAGCCTGCGCAAGCTGCGCCTCGTCGCGTGTCACGGCCGCTGACGTTTGTGCGACCGACACTTGCATCGGTCGCGCATCAATGTTGAATAACGCCTGCCCCTGCCGCACATAATCACCCTCTTTGAATAACACGGCAGTCAAGGTGCCCGCGATCTGAGGCCGGATTGCAACGCTTTGTTCAGCTTCAACACTACCCACGGCATCAATCACCACCGGCATTGCCTGCCGCTTGGCCGCAGCCATGCGCACTACCACAGGACCGCCTCGGCCTTTACCCTTGCCCTTTGCTTCCTTTCCCTCTTTGCCTTGCGCAACCGCCTTGCCTTTGTCCGCGCCTTCTACTGCGGATTTCTGCCAGTACCAATAGCCGCCCCCTGCCATTGCAGCGATCAAGGCAAACATTCCCACCATGGACAATCGATTCATTGCTTAGTCTCTGTTTTAGTTGTCATCAGATCACCGGCACCCACCGAAAGGTTCAAGCGCGCAAGCACCGTATACCAATCAAGATAAGACTGGATCCTCTGCGTGCGCGCACTGGTTTCATCCTGTTGCGCGGTAATCAAATCCAGGATGGTGCCGAAGCCGCCCTGGTAACGTGCGAGTGTTGCCTGCGCCGTCTGCTCTGCCGATTTCACCAGGGCCTCTGTGCTGCCGATACTGCCCGTCACCGTTTGCAAATCATAAAACGCCTGCCATACCTCAAGCTGAGTTTGGCGGAACAGGGCATCACGCGTGGTTTCCGCCTGCCGTGTCTGCACCTCAGCCTGACGCTGCGTATACGTATCTTTGAAGCCCGAAAATATGGGGATCCGAACATTGATACCCGACGTATAGGTTTGCGTATTGGGGCGGTACGGCTCCTGTATAAGCGATGGCGATGCATTTCCATGCGCCGCCCACTGCGAATGCTGCGCACTCGCGGCGAACTCTATACTGGGCAGCCCCGCCTTCGATGCCGCCAGCGCCGATGCGCGAGCCGCATCTACTTGAGCCTGAGCGGCCACCAGATCGGGACGCACTGACTTGACCGTCTCAAGATAATCGTTGATGGAACGAACTGACTGCTCCGCCTGCGGCGGTGCCGACAACGTCTGCACCTTCAGCGAAATGTTGATAGGCAGGCCGACGACAGAGGCCAACAACCCGCGCGCTTTTTCGAATTCACCACGGCTGCGAATCAGCGTCAGACGCGCCTGCGCAACCTGCGTTTCCGAGCGGTACACATCCGCCACCGTCGCCACGCCCGAATCACGGCGTCGCCGCGCGGCGTCAAGCGCTGTCTCTAGATTCTTGACTGCCTGCTCGTTGACACGAACGATGGCTTCGGTGCCAATCAATTGATAATACGCCTGCTCCACCTGAAACATCACCTCCTGCAGCGCGCGATTCTGCGCGAGGTTTGCCGCCAGCAAACGGTATTCAGCCGCTTGTTGACGCGCCGCGACCAAACCAAAATCGTACAGCACATAACTCAAGCTGATGGACGGGCCCCAGCGGTCGAGCCAAGGCGCGATAAGTCCTGTAGTGCCCGATACAGGCCGGGCGTGCAAATAGGACCAGGTGCCCGAAATAACCGGAAAGCTATCCCCTCGCGCAATGGCCACCGCCTCGGCTGCCGCGCGTGCGACCAGCCAAGCCTGCCGCGTGCGCGCATTATTAAGCAACGCATAATCGGTTAACGCTGGCAGCGTCAGTGGTTCATCGATATTTAGCGGTTCAGCAGGGCTTTTGGCAGGCTCGGCCACAGGCGCAAGCGGCGTAGGTGGCTGCCAACGGCGATCCGGCGCCGGTGCTGTTTTTTGCTCGGCGCTAAACGGGTCTTTCCACCAGTTCAATGCTTTTTGCACCGATTGCGCACTTGCACTTGCAGATCCAGCCATCAACAGGGCACCCATGCAGGTGCTCCTGCTCCATCCTCCGAAAAGACTCATGTCGTTCTTTTTTCGCCAAAATGGCGTTAGTAATTGATTAATAAACACATAATGGTAGCACTATTAGGACTCATTTAGGACTCATTTTGCCTTTACGATCGCTGAAAGCGAGTTCACATCCATTTTGTGGACAAATTAAAGCTATAAATTAAGGTCTTTATTTTAAAGTGTACGAAAAACTACTTATAAATCATTAATTTAGTATCTCCCACTGGCATCGGCGTACACGCAACTTAATGTGGATAGAGTACTTTTCAACGCCTCAAAACCCAAAATCAGACTCCTCTGCCCTATTCGACACGGCGAATCACGTAACATCACCCCTTATGTCAAACACAACACACATAGAAATTCACGGCGCGAACGTCGAATACGAGCAAACGGGCAGCGGCCCGCATTTATTCCTGTTGCATTCGCTACTTACCGATTTGTCGGTATTCGACAGTGTATTGCCCGCGCTTACCAGAAGCTTTTGCGTTACGCGGGTTAATCTGCCGGGCTACGGCCAATCCATGCCACGCGCGCTCACCAGCGTCGCCGACTATGCCGATCACGTCAACGCCGTGCTCGACAAACTTAAGCTGCCACCAGAAACGCACGTCTTCGGTAACGGTTTCGGCGCCTTTGTTGCCCTGATACTGGCGATACGCCATGGCGAACGATTCAATCGGCTGTTGATTGCGGACGTCGTCGCCGCATTTCCTGAGCCCGCGCGCATGCCGTTTCGTGTGATGTCAGAGAAAGTGACCACCAGCGGCATGAGCGCTGTGCTCGATGCCGCCATCGGCCGCATGTTTCCGCCAGCGTTTCAGGCGGCTCACCCGGATGAAGTCTCGCTACGTAAAACCGCGCTATCCCGCGTGGATGCCGCGAGCTTCAGCCGTGCCTGCCTCGCGCTGGCCAACCTGGATACCAGGACCGATCTGCATCATATCAAAAACGCCACACTGGTAATGTGCGGGGCACTCGATCTCACCACGCCACCCGCCCTGGCAGCAGCCCTGGCGCAAGGCATACCGGGTGCTCAATATCAGGAAATCGCTGATTCGGGCCACTGCCCGATGGTCGAACAACCCGCGCTGCTCACCGCTTACATTGAAGATTTTCTGCGTCGCGCCAAATACTTATAACTAATTGTTTTAATTAATTATTTTATGCCATCCTCTGTAAGCTCACTCACCGCAAAAACCCTGCAACCCGAAGCTCGCCTGATCGAGCGCGAACCGTACTACGAACCCATCGGCGATGAAGTCGCGTTGTTCCAGGCCGCCACCGCCAGCCAGATTCCCGTGCTGCTCAAAGGCCCGACGGGCTGCGGTAAAACGCGCTTTATGGAATACGTGGCGTGGAAATTGCAACGCCCGTTGATCACTGTTTCCTGCCACGACGATCTCACTGCCAGCGATCTGGTAGGCCGCTATCTCATTACCAATCACGAAACGGTGTGGGTCGATGGCCCGCTGGCGCACGCAGTGCGCGTGGGCGGCATTTGTTATCTCGATGAGGTGGTTGAAGCACGCAAGGACACTACGGTAGTCATTCATCCGTTGGCCGATGACCGGCGTATTCTGCCGATTGAAAAACACGGCGAACTGCTGCGCGCGCCCAAGGAATTTGTGCTTGCCATGAGTTACAACCCCGGCTATCAAAGCGTGCTGAAGGAGCTTAAGCAAAGCACGCGGCAGCGCTTTGTTGCCATCGAGTTTACGTATCCGGCCGAGGCCCTTGAAGCCAAAATCGTCATCACCGAATCAGGCATCGACGCTTCAAATGCGGGCAAGTTGCTCAAACTCGCGCGCATGACGCGCAATCTCAAAGGCAACGGGCTGGATGAAGGCGCCTCAACGCGGCTGCTGGTTCATGCCGCCAAGCTGATGCGGCGCGGCATCACGCCACGCGCGGCCTGCCACGGTGCCATCGCCGAGGCGCTCACGGATGATGCCGAAATGCTGCGCGCGATTGACGAATTATCTTCGTCAATATTTTAATTAAATCAATGGGTTAGAAACACTACGACAGATAACGTGGATCCGCTCACCGCTGCCGAACTCGACCACCAGCTAGACGCGCTGCTCAACCCGGTGCTGTCGTCACGCCGCACGGCGAAACCGCTGGCGGCGGCGCTTGCGCCACTCCAGCGCGAGCAGCAGGCGTTCACACTGCATTGGGTTGAAATCGTCGCCCGCACCAACTACGAACTGGCCTACCAATTCGCCGCCGCCGCACCCGGCGCAATGACAGCGCTCGATGCCGGCACCGCCGAAGCGTGGATCATTCAGGCAATGGATCGTTACGACCGCGAAGGGCTGCATCAAGGCACTGAAGTCTTCCGGAATTATTCCGCCTTTGCCACGCAAGCCCAGGAAAAACACGCGCTGCATTTTGCAGAAGCCGCCGCCGTACTCGAACTTTTCGTATGCGGCCTTTCGGGCCGCCACCTGAAAATTGACGCAGCACCCGTTGCCTGGACTGACACCGACACGCTGTATCTGCCGCCGCGCATGGCCGCAGGCGCCAGCCGCGCGCAGAATTTTCTTATCTACAAAATAATTGCGACGCTGTTGTGGGCGCAAAGTCGCTATGGCACTTTCAGCGCTGATCTCGAAGCCGCCACCAAAAATCATACCGATCCGGTACGCGCACTCGATTGGTTGAATTTTCTTGAAAGCATCCGCCTTGAAGCGCGCATTGCGCGCGCGTTACCCGGCCTGGCGCGCGACTTATCCCAACTGCGAGGTAGCGCCAACATCATCGATGAAAAATACACCGCGCTGCAAACGCCGGCCGCCAGCGTCAATGACAGTATCGTCCTGCTCAACACATTGCCGCTGACGAGCGACGCCCCCCGCTATGCGTGGACAGGCGCGTTGCATCCGGCGGAAGCCACTGCCACGCGCGCCACACGACTGGCGCAAGAAAAAAATGATCTGCAAGCCGCACTCGCGGCACTGCTGGACGAGCAGCCGCAACGCGACGCTGCGAGTGAAGGCGAAGCAGGCCATGTAAACGACAGCTTCGAGGTGCAATCAACCCTCAACACAGACGGCGAGCTGGAACACGAGCTGCGCCTGGGTGGCGAACCGATGGTGCCGCCTGATCACATCCGCAATCTGCTCGACTCTATTGCACAGGATCTGGGTGAAATTCCTGATGACTATCTCGCGCCCGCTGGCCGCAGTGACACCGAACAGAGCGATGATGATGCTGTAGCCGCCATTCCGCCGGAAGACAATCCACGCTACTACAACGAATGGGACTACCAGCGCCGTCACTATCGCAAAAACTGGTGCGCGCTGCGCGAGCTGGATGCGCCCGCAGGTGCCAGCGATTTTGTCAGCACCACGCTGAAGAAATACGCACCGCAAGTCACGCAACTCAAACGCAGCTTTGAAATGCTGCGCGGTGAAGATCGCTTGCTGAAGCGCATGAAACACGGCGACGATATCGATCTTGATGCGGTCATCGCCGGTTACGCCGACGTGCGCAGCGGCATCGAACTCAGCGAGCGGCTATTTACCAAACGCCACAAAGCCGAGCGCAACCTGGCGGTAATGTTCATGGTTGATATGAGCGGCTCCACCAAAGGCTGGATCAACGACGCCGAGCGTGAAGCGCTGGTGTTGCTGGCCGAGGCGCTTGAGATACTGGGCGACCGTTACGCGATTTATGGTTTTTCTGGCATGACACGCAAGCGCTGCGAAATTTTTCGCGTGAAACGGTTTGATGAGCCGTACAGCGATCTGGTGCAGCAGCGCATCGCGGGCATCGCGCCGCAGGACTACACCCGCATGGGCGTGGCCATTCGCCATCTGACCGCGCTACTGGAAGACGTAGACGCGCGCACCAAACTGTTGATCACGCTTTCCGACGGCAAGCCGGACGACTACTCCGATCATTACCGCGGTGAATACGGCATCGAGGACACCCGTCAGGCGCTGCTTGAAGCGCATCGCGCGGGCATCAAACCGTTTTGCATTACGATCGACCATCAGGCGCGCGACTATTTGCCGCACATGTACGGCAGCGTGAACTGGACACTGGTGGATGATGTCTCACGTTTGCCGCTGAAAGTGACGGATATTTACCGGCGGCTGACCACCTAGATAGAATATAGAAAATATTATTAAAAACAAATACTTATGAAACATTACTTTTCCCGATTGATCGCCGGTTTTCTGTGCGTAACCGCATGCGCATGTGTCACGCCAGCACTCGCGCAAACCCACGTCACGCAAGAGCATCGTATCCGGGTCAGCACGTTGACCGAAGGCCTGTCACATCCGTGGTCACTCGCCTTCCTGCCCGACGGTCGCATGCTGGTCACCGAACGCACAGGGCAACTGCGTGTCATCAGTAAAGATTTCAAATTAAGCGCGCAACCTGTGGCTGGTGTACCGGCGGTGGCCGCTTTCGGCCAAGGCGGCTTGATGGACGTGGTGCTGCATCCAAAATTCGCGGAGAATAATCTCGTGTATTTGACTTACGTCGCAGGCGACCGCAACGGCGTCGGCACTGAAGTCGCGCGGGGCACACTCAAGAATAATCAACTCGAAAACCTGCAAGTCATTTTCAGAATGGAACCTAAACTGCGCACCGGCTATCACTTCGGTTCGCGCATCGTGTTTGACCGCGAAGGTTATTTGTTCATCACGCTGGGTGACCGTGGCGAAATGGAACGCGCGCAAAATCCGGGCGATCACAACGGCTCGGTAATCCGCCTGCACGACGATGGCCGCGTGCCCAAAGACAACCCTTTCGTCGGTAAAACCGGCTGGCGCGCAGAAAAATTCACGCTCGGGAATCGCAATATGCAGGGGGCGGCGCTGCACCCGCAAACCGGCCTGTTATGGACGCACGAACATGGCCCGCAAGGAGGCGACGAGGTGAATGTCATTCGCGCGGGCGTTAACTACGGCTGGCCGGTGATCACCTATGGCGCGAACTACGGCACCGGCACAAAAATTGGCGAAGGCACGGCCAAGGAAGGGATGGCGCAACCGCTGCACAAATGGGTGCCATCGATTGCGCCGTCAGGCATGACGTTCTACACCGGCAATAAGTTTGCGAAATGGCGTGGTGACTTGTTTGTCGGCGCGCTGAAAGATCAAATGCTGGTGCGGCTGAAACTCGACGGCGAAAAAGTGGTGCGCGAAGAACGCCTGTTGAAAAATGTTTTAGGCCGCATCCGCGACGTACGCACGGGGCCGGATGGTTTTATCTATCTGCTGACGGATGAGCCGAACGGCGTGTTGGCGCGCCTGGAGCCGGTGGAATAGCGCCTGACGAGGCGCACCGGTTACAAAGGTAGAACTACAAACACCTCTCGTCGTTCCCGCGCAGGTGGGTATCCCCTTCCCTTGGGGCAAGGTAGGTTGGGGGCTGTGTGCCATGTGGCACGGTGTTATGGGTTCCCGCCTGCGCGGGAACGACAGCGGTGGGGTGATCTGCGTCACCTTTGCGTCTTGGCGGTGAAGCTGTTGTACTTGAAATCAATGCAACTGCGAAGGCGGCGGCGTTTCTTCTGCACTGCTGGCAACCACCACAGCATCAGGCAAATCATCGTCAAGATCATCATCCATCAAGCCTTCACCGGCAGAAATAGATGACACACCATCACCAGCCGGCATATTCATCTCCATCTGCGCGGCGCCGCTGGATTCCACCAGCGTCCCCAGATCATCCAGCAGCGGCAATTCTTCGAGCGAACGCAGGCTCAGGTCATCAAGAAACTGTTTGGTGGTGGCGTAAATGGCCGGACGGCCCGGCACTTCACGATGGCCGATCACATCAATCCAGCCACGCGCTTCGAGCGACTTGATGATATTGCTGGAGACCACCACGCCACGAATGTCTTCGATATCGCCACGCGTCACCGGTTGGCGGTAAGCGATAATCGCCAGCGTTTCCATCACCGCGCGCGAATACTTCGGCGCTTTCATCGGATTCAGTTTATCGAGATAGCGCTGCAGCTCCGGCTTCGAACGAAAACGCCAGCCCGAGGCAACATTCACCAACTCCACGCCGCGACCTTCCCACGACACGCGAATTTCATCGAGTACTTTACGCACCAACTCGTTGTTCAACTCACCGCGCGCAAACATACGCTTCATTTCATTCAAGCTCAGCGGCTCAGGGCTGGTAAGCAATGCGGTTTCCAGCACGCGCTTGATAAGCTCAATATCCAGCGTGGCGGCGTCTATCGATGGGGATCCGCCTTCGCCTTCATCAGTTGCTTCACGCTCTGCGCTGGCGTCTGCTACTGCAACTGCCGACGATACTGATTCTTCATCGTACAAGGCCTCGGCAGACTCTGTATTCTCGGCCGCCCGAACAATCTCGACTGACGCCACTTCCACGCCCGCAACAGCCTCGGGCACCTCAGCGGCCTCATTCATAATCGTTTGTTTTTCTTCGTTTTTTTCGCTCATTCACTCACCTCGGCTACCGCACTGCCCAGCTTCACATAAATCGGCGCATACGCCTGCTCCTGCGTAATCTGCACCAGCGTTTCGCGCGCAAGCTCCAGCACCGCGATAAACGTCACCACCAGCACCGGCAAGCCATCTGTCGCGGAAAAAAGCTGCGTGAACTCCACAAACTCCGCGTCCTGCAGGCGGCGTAAAATGCGCGTCATGTGCGAGCGCACCGACAACTGCTCGCGCGAAATCTTGTGATGGCTGTTGAGCTTGGCACGATTCAGGATCGTCAGCCACGCCAGCTTCAAATCAATTGGCGATACATCCGGCGGAATTGCATCGTCACGCTCAAACAGCACATGCGCCAGCGAATAATCGCGCCCCGCCACCGGAATTTCGCCCAATTGCTGCGCGCCCTTTTTCATCTGCTCGTATTCGAGCAGTCGGCGCACCAGTTCCGCACGCGGGTCTTCTTCCAGCGCAGTAGCGCCCGCAGGCCGTGGCAACAGCATGCGCGACTTGATCTCAATCATCATCGCTGCCATCAGCAGATATTCCGCCGCGAGTTCCAGCTTGTTCTCTCGCATCAACTCCACGTATTCAAGATACTGGCCAGTCAGCTTCGCCATCGGGATATCCAGAACGCTGATGTTCTCTTTGCGAATCAGATACAGCAGCAGATCCAGCGGCCCTTCAAACTGCTCGAGAAAAACCTCCAGCGCATCCGGCGGAATATAAAGATCACGCGGCATCTCGCGCATCGGCTCGCCGTAGACCTTCACGATGTGCTCGGCAGGGATATCCGTCGCAACCATCGGAATCATCGGCTCCGGCGCAGGGGAATCCATGACAGCGCTCATGACGCCCTCCGCCCGCTTGCGGCACCTGCCATAATTGACACCAAGTATTTGTTTTTATTAAACATTTTTATCTTTGACGCATTCAATCTGAGATGCAACCAAGATTTTACCCCATTTCACCCCAAAACCCACAACCTATAGTGTTTACTGCCTAAATAAAGCGCAATATGTTGATTAAATGATTGATTTGGAACGATTTTTCGTTAACGCGCCTGAACGTGCATTAAATATTGACTGGGCAGTGCTAACATTTACAATAGCGTACGCTATTTTATATAAACGTACGCTATCGAAATGTAACCCTGTAACGCCATGACACTCTCCGCAACGCAACTGCGCAACCGGCTTTACGAGGTGCTTCACAACATCGCCGCCACTGGCGAGCCTGTCGAAGTCGATCTCAAAGGCACGCGCTTCACCATCAGCCCGGCAAAGATCAAGCCACGGCGGCTCGACGCCCTGCGCGCGCACCCTGCAGCCGTCAGCGGCGGACGGGATGCGCTCGATAGTCTGGCCGATGCGCCCACTTGGGACGCCGCCGCGTGGGAAGCCGCAGCCCGCAAGCAACCACCGGGATGAGCAACCGCACCAACCTGGCGCGGCAAAGCAACAGCGAAGTCCACCTCGACACCCACATTCTTGTTTGGCTTTACGCCGACCCGAAGCGCACGTGGCCCGCCGCCGTGCGCCACCTGCTCGAAACCGCACCACTGCGCTATGCACCGATGGCCCGGCTCGAACTGCACTACCTGCATGAAATTGGTCGCCTGAAAGTCGCCCCTGCCGTGTTGCTCGCCGCACTGAGCGCACCGCTGGGCCTGCGCGAATGTCAGCAACCGTTCAGCGCAGTGGTGGAATATGCGCAAACCCTGCTATGGACACGCGATGTATTTGATCGCTTGATTGTTGCGCAGGCAATGGCTGCACAAGCACTGTTAATCAGCAGAGACGCCGCTATCACGCAGCATTTTGAAGGCGCGGTTTGGGATGCCGTAGGTTAGAACCCGTCAGAACGCGCAGCGCTTCCAACGAGCGATGGTGGCAAAGCAAGTTTGTGCCGGAACCGCAGCGCGTTCCGTCCTACGAGTACCCCAACCCCATAACCTCCCGCACATCCCGCAACGTTTCCTGCGCCATCTTGCGCGCCTTTTCGCACCCATCAGCAACGATGTTCCTAACCAAAGTAGGATCATCCAGATACCGCTGCGCCCGCTCGCGCATCGGCTGCTGTTCGGCGATGATGGCGTCGATCACGGGTTGTTTACATTCGAGGCAACCGATGCCTGCGCTGCGGCAACCCTGCTGCACCCATTGCTTTTTGGCGTCATCCGAATACACCTGATGCAGTTGCCACACCGGGCATTTTTCCGGGTCGCCGGGGTCGGTGCGTTTTACGCGCGCCGGGTCGGTGGGCATGGTGCGAATTTTTTTGGTTACGCTGTCTGCGTCTTCGCGTAGCGTAATCGTGTTGTTGTACGACTTGGACATTTTTTGCCCATCAAGGCCGGGCATTTTTGAGGCTTCGGTCAGCAGCGCCTGCGGCTCGGTGAGGATGACTTTGCCGCCACCTTCGATGTAGCCAAACAAGCGTTCACGATCACCCATGGTGAGGTTTTGTGTTTCGTTCAACAACTCACGTGCTGCGGCCAGCGCTTCGGTGTCGCCCTTTTCGAGATAATTCGCACGGTGCTGGCGATAGATTTTCGCGCGGCGCGAGCCAAGTTTTTTAACGGCGGCTTCCGCTTTTTCCTCAAAGCCCGGCTCTTTACCAAACACGTGATTAAAGCGGCGCGCGATTTCACGGGTGATTTCGACATGCGGCACCTGATCTTCGCCCACCGGCACGCGGTTGGCGCGGTAGATCAAAATGTCGGCGCTTTGCAGCAGCGGGTAGCCCAGGAAGCCGTACGTGGCGAGGTCTTTGTCAGTGAGTTTTTCCTGCTGATCCTTAAACGTCGGCACGCGCTCAAGCCAGCCCAGCGGCGTAATCATCGACAGCAGCAAATGCAGTTCGGCATGCTCTGGCACACGCGATTGGATGAACAGCGTGGCCTGCGCCGGATCAACGCCTGCTGCGAGCCAATCGATCACCATGTCCCATACGTGTTTTTCGATATGGCTGGGGTCGTCGTAATGCGTGGTCAGCGCGTGCCAATCAGCGACAAAAAACAGACACTCGAATTCGTGTTGCAGGCGCACCCAGTTTTTGAGCACGCCGTGATAGTGGCCTAAATGCAGCGCGCCGGTGGGGCGCATGCCGGAGAGTACGCGGTTTGAAAACATGGTTATTTGGACAACATATTAATCAGTTTATAAAGATCCAGCGGCGCAACATCAACTACCGTTGCAACCACCTGAATGGTAATCGTCACCAGCGGCCACATCACATAATCGAGTATGTGCGTGAACATCAATGCGAGGATGATAAAAAATCCGTAAGGCTCTATGCGCGAAAACTGGTACGCCTGCCGATGCGGCAGCAAGCTCACCATGATGCGCCCGCCGTCGAGCGGGGGAATCGGCAGCAGATTCAGCACCATGAATATTGCATTCACAATCACGCCTGCCGCACCCATCAGCGCCAGCGGCATTGAAAAAGAGCCGAGCATATCGGTGAAACTCAACTTCACCATCAGCACCCAGAAGATCGCCATCACCAGATTCGCGCCCGGCCCCGCCGCCGCCACCCACAGCATGTCGCGCTTGGGGTTGCGCAGGTTGCCGAAATTTACCGGCACCGGTTTCGCCCAGCCGAAAATAAATCCGCCACCGAATAATTTGGACAATGCAAGCATCAGCAGTGGCAACGCCACCGTGCCTATCGGATCAATATGGCGAATCGGATTCAGGCTCACCCGCCCCTGCGAATAAGCGGTGAGATCACCAAAATATTTTGCGGCATAGGCGTGCGCGGCTTCGTGGAACGTAATCGCGAAAATCACCGGCAGCGCGTAAATTGCAATTACCTGAATAACGTTTAATTCCATGCGGGCCTTAACGTTACGAGCGAGGACTCTTCGTAACTATTTGTTTTTATTGAGTATTTTTTCATTGATCGGACAAACGCCGGATGGCGGGCGGCCCCAAGTGTAGCGCAACTGATTTTACACGCCGAACACCGCCGTTTCGCCCTTGCCCACACGCGTTATTACCGGCTCAGGCCCGGTGAGATAAACCACTGTGGTCGGCTCAACGCCGCACGACCCCGCATCGAGTATCAGATCAACGTGATGTTCGAGCCGCTCGCGGAATTCATCAGGGTCGTTCAGCGGCGTATCATCGCCCGGCAGTATCAGTGTGGACGACAGCAGCGGTTCGTTCAACTCATCCAGCAACGCACGCACCACCGGGTGATCGGGAATACGCAGGCCTATTGTGCGTCGGCTCGGATGCTGCAAACGCTTGGGCACTTCGCGCGTGGCCTCGAGTATGAAGGCATAGCAACCCGGTGTGGCGGCCTTCAGCAAACGATACTGCCGGTTATCCACCTTGGCGTACGTGGCAATCTCGGATAAATCGCGGCACACCAGCGCGAAATGATGGCGTGCATCCACCTGCCGAATGGTGCGCATGCGCTCCATCGCCGCCTTGTCCCCGATGTGACAACCCAGCGCGTAACAGGAATCCGTCGGGTAAACGATCACGCCACCTGCGCGCACGATTTCTGCCGCCTGACGGATCAGGCGCGGTTGCGGATTCAAAGGGTGGATGGTGAAATATTGCGCCATGGTTGTATTCAAAGACAATTTTGCAGGTGCGCGCAGCCATCTCGGCGCTAACGACACCATGATCGCACCAAACTGCGCCAGCGTTGGCACATATCCAGCACCGCTACTCAGTCGCGGCTTATGGTGACGGAGGGCACGAAAAACCTTTTCATGGTTTGCGTGAAAAGTCGCACATCGCAAACCTGCGATTATCCGAGATTATTCATTAGGAAGTATAAGTCGCTAAATCCGGGATACGCGGCGGGTCAAGCGCCGCACTCCACAGCCCCGAGAACCACGCGCGACGCTGACGTGGCATTGCCACGGTATATTGA
>CANKUB010000095.1 GCA_947486575.1 Betaproteobacteria bacterium
CCTCAAAACCTTCCAGAAACCGGCTCAATCCATCGCGGGGATGATGCGCGCGCTCGAATCGAAGACCCGCATAGTCTTCGACTACCTGCGAATGACGAAAAACTCACTACCCGGACCCCGGCCAACTTGAGAACAAATTCGCCGTGTGCCAGGTTTTGATGGTTTGACAGGCGTGATCCAGTATCCATTCACCCAGCGGCACAATCAGGCCGGTTTCTTCGGCTACCGGGATGAACTCAATGGGAGACAGCAGTCCGCGTGTCGGGTGTTGCCAGCGTATCAAGGATTCTGCGCCGCGAATTTCCCCAGTGGCCACGATAATCTGCGGCTGGTAGTGCAGCACAAATTCGCCGTTCTCCAAGGCCGCGCGCAGCTCGCTCTCAAGTTGCGCACGGTGCAGCATGCGCTGATTCATTTCTTCTTCAAAGTACTGGTAATTGTCGCGGCCTTTCTCTTTGGCGTGATACATCGCGATATCGGCATTTTTCATCAGCGTCGTGACATCAGTGCCGTCGGCAGGGTAGCAGCAGATGCCGATGCTGGCCGATGTCAGTGCATTGTGCCCGCGCAGGTGATACGGTGTGGTCAGCAGCTTCAACATGCGATCCGCAATCTGCGCAACAAGCGCTGCGTCAGAGACGTCGGTCAGCAGCACCACGAACTCATCGCCGCCGAGCCGCGCCACAGTATCTTCTGCACGTACGCAGTCGGTAAGGCGCTTCGCACACTCAATCAATAATTCATCGCCAGCGGCGTGGCCGAGCGTATCGTTGACGATTTTAAATTTATCCAGATCAATGAACATCACCACCAACTGCCTATGCGCACGCGCCGCGCGGGCAATGGCAGCGGTCATCTGCTCCATCAGCATGCTGCGGTTGGACAATCCGGTCAGCGCATCTTTGGTCGCCAGTTGCTCGATGCGGCGCTCCGCTTTCACTCTTTCGGTAATATCGCGCACGACGACGGAGTAGCCTTTGATTGCCTGATCGAGTGTACTCAGTGGGGTGACCACCATGTTGGCGTCGAATTCACTGTCATTTTCGTTGACCAGTTTGGTGTCGATTTCAAAACGGCCTATGGAGGCAATGCTTGCCAGTCCGGAGCCTCGTGCCGTTCGCGCTTGCTCGGTATCCTTGAAAATGCGCGCAAAGGACACGCCTTCCATATCTTCAGCCTTGTAGCCCAGTATGCGTGTGCTGGCCGCGTTCCAACTGGTTACAAAGCCCCGGTTGTCTATGGAAAAGATCGCGTAATCGCGCACGCCGTCGAGCAGGGCACGCAACTGCATTGCCTGATCTTCATGCTGGGCTTTCGATACCGTGGTGCTTTGTAACTGCGTCACCATGTGATTGAAATTTTTGGCCAGCGCCATGTATTCATCATCGGCATCGAGGTTGACCCGGTGACTCAGATCTCCCGTCGCTACGGTTTCGGCGCCAGCGGCCAATTGCTCTATCGGCGCAACAATCGATCGTCGCACATAGCGCCCGGCGTATACGGCTAACATTGACAGCGCCAGCGACATGCCGCCCGCGAGCACCAGCACCCACATCATGTCAGTGGCCGCCTTGCTCTCGGCTTCGTTGACCAGCACCTTGAGCTTCGGTTTGATGCGGGTGACGATCAACGCTACGATTTGCTGCTGCAAATCCTGCAACATCACCACCTTGGCCGCTTCTGCGACCGGGGGGCGCTGGCCGTGCTGATGACTGGCCATGATTTCCAGGCTGAGCCGGTCGAAATCCTTTAGTTTTTGGGCAATCACCGGCCCGGCGTCCTGCCATTGGCTGAAACGCGACAGTGCGAGCAGGCGGTCAGCGTATTGCCGGATGCGTTCACTGTGCGGTTGATATGCCTGACGATAGGCGGCATCGTCGGTTTGCAGATACTGCAGTACTTTGAGTCCGCTGGAAATGGTGTCCACTTCCATGTTGGCAGTGGCGGTGAGCATCGCCTGATTCAGTTCATTAGATTCCTGAACCGCCTTGAGCGCTGTGGTTGACACGAAATAAGTCGTGCCCATGGCCAACATCGCCACCAGGAGGATTGCACCGACGCCCCAACTGACTTTGTGGCTTATGGATTTTCGCATCAGCAAGCGGATATCTACACTTTTAGTGGGTCATTGAGGCGCGCTTGATGATACTTCATCAGGTTTGATGTCCGAGAATCAAATGTGAAAAAATATTGTGTTCCCCGTGTGGAATATTATGAAAACAGGGCAATCACTAAGGCACTTTCGGTAGGGCTATTCAGCGTATTCATGCAGTCAGATGACGCCAGCGAAAGCCATCGCGAGCCGATCAAATGGAGCGCGGGCGCGCACGCCAGTGTCGAGAGCGTGCCGATGAGGGTATTTTCACGCGTAACCCTCTGGCGCAAAATGGTTTTTTGCTGTACAGTAGCGTCGAATAATTACAAAAAGCGAGGGTGTCATGAGCAACAAAGGGCAGTTGTTACAAGACCCGTTCCTGAATCAGCTACGCAAGGAACATATTCCGGTCTCAATTTATCTGGTCAATGGCATCAAGCTGCAAGGCCAGGTGGAATCATTTGATCAGTATGTAGTGCTGCTTAAAAATACCGTCACGCAAATGGTTTACAAGCACGCCATTTCCACCGTTGTGCCTGCGCGCGCAGTCACCATCCCCACAGAAGACGCCGGCAATTAATAGCTCGATGCGTTTGAAGCGGTTTTCTCGGCTGTATTCACGTCTGGCTGCAGATGTTTGATCGTCCCGGCAGCAATACTGACGCTGTTGTGGTGGCGCTTGATTTCGGTGATGATGATTTCGCCGAAAGCCTTGCTGAAATCCAGTTGCTGGTTTCAAGCGCGGGTGTTAAAACCCGCGAGATTGTTCACGGCAAGCGCGACCGGCCTGATTCAGCGTTGTTTGCAGGCAAAGGCAAGGTTGATCAGATCGCCGATGCCGTAGCCGCGACTAATTCGCAACTCGTTGTTTTTAATCATGAATTATCACCAGTTCAGGAGCGCAATCTGGAAAAGCGCCTGAACTGCCGGGTGATCGACCGCACCAGTTTGATCCTCGATATTTTTGCCCAGCGCGCGCGCAGTTTTGAGGGCAAGTTGCAGGTCGAGCTGGCACAACTGGATCATTTGGCTACGCGCCTGGTGCGCGGCTGGACTCACCTGGAGCGGCAAAAGGGTGGTATCGGCATGCGCGGCCCCGGCGAGACGCAGCTTGAGACGGATCGGCGCTTACTCGCCAAGCGGGTGAAAGTGCTCAAAGAAAAGCTGACTAAAGTGGAAGCGCAACGCGCGGTGCAGCGGCGCTCGCGTAACCGTGCGCACGTGCTGTCAGTGTCACTGGTGGGCTACACCAACGCGGGTAAATCTACCTTGTTCAACGCGTTGACGCGCGCAGATGTTTATGCAGCCGATCAGTTGTTTGCCACCTTGGATACCACCACGCGCAAGGTTCACACCGGTGCCACTGCGGGCGTAGTGCTGTCCGACACTGTGGGTTTTATCCGCCGCCTGCCGCATATGCTGGTAGCGGCATTTCGCGCTACACTGGAAGAAACCGTGCACGCCGATGTACTGCTGCATGTGGTTGATGCCAGCAGCACTGACCGTGATGCTCAAATCGAGGCAGTTAACCTGGTTTTGAAGGAAATCGGCGCGGACGCGATCCCGCAGGTGCTGGTGTATAACAAGATCGATTTGACCGCTTTGCCGGCGCGGGTTGAAAGCGATGAATATGGTAAGATTGCCCGCGTTTGGATCAGCGCTGAAAAAGGCCAAGGCCTTGATTTATTGAGGAATGCGCTGGGGCAAATTGCTGAAGCAGCGTTCGATGGCAATCGCGTCGCCGCAGCCTGATCTTGAAAATCGCGTCTTTCGCATCAATCTACCGCAACACGTCACGGAAGCACCGTAACAAACCAACTCATGGCAGGTCTTGTGCAATCTCTAAATGATTCGCTGCGCTACAGCGTGGCCCGCGCGCTCAATGCGTTGATGTCGCTCAACGATCCGCAATGGGGCAAAAAGCCCAGTGGCGGCAATCAAGGCCCGCCTGATCTGGACGAGGTATGGCGTAATTTCCAGAAGAAATTCGGTGGCATCTTCGGCAAGGGCGGCGGCAACAATCGTCCAGGCGGCGAATCCAGTGCACCGATTGGTCCCAGGCAACTGGGCGGTGGCGCCATTGTGCTGGCAGCACTGCTCGTCGGCATCTGGGTCGCCAGTGGATTTTATATCGTGAACGAGGGCCAGAACGGCGTGGTGCTGCGCCTGGGTAAATATTCCGAGATTACCGGGCCGGGATTGCGCTGGCATATGCCGTACCCGCTCGAATCGCGGCAGGTGGTCAATGTGTCGCAGGTGCGCAGCGTCGAAGTGGGCTATCGCAACAACGTCAAGAGCAAAGTGCTGAAAGAATCATTGATGCTGACCGACGATGAAAATATCGTTGATGTGCAATTCGCCGTGCAGTATGTGCTGAAAAGCCCCAAAGATTATCTGTTTGAAAATCGTTCGCCGGAAGATTCTGTTTTGCAGGCTGCTGAGACCGCGATTCGTGAAGTGGTCGGTAAAAGCAGCATGGATTACGTGGTGCAGCAGGGCCGTGCCGATGTGCAGGACAAAGTGCATAAGCTGATGCAAACGATCCTGGATCGCTACAAAACCGGCATTCAGATTCAGAAGCTCAACATGCAAAATGCGCAGCCGCCAGAGAAAGTGCAGGCGGCATTTGATGACGCGGTAAAGGCAGGGCAGGATCGCGAGCGGCAGAAGAATGAAGGCCAGGCCTACGCCAACGACGTATTGCCCAAGGCCAAGGGTATGGCCTCGCGCTTGCAGCAGGAGGCCGAAGGCCATCGCCAGCGCGTTGTGCAAGAGGCCATGGGCGATGCCGAGCGTTTCAATCAGGTGGTTGTTGAATACAAAAAAGCGCCGCAGGTGACGCGTGACCGGCTGTATCTTGATGCGATGGAACAGATCATGAGTAACACCACCAAAATCGTGATGGAAAAGGGCGGCAACAATCTGCTGTATTTACCGCTCGACAAAATCATGCAAATGGGCAACCCTGCGGCAGGTGCGGCGACAGGCAGTGTTGCTGCGGTGACGCCCACGCAGCCAGCCCCCGCGGCTGATCCGGCTGCGGCGCGCAGTCGCGAAGCGTTTCGCTCGCGTGAACGGGAGCAACGCCAATGAACAAGGGACTTTCCATAGCGCTTTACTGTGTGCTCGGTTTGGCAATAGCCGTTTTCAGTTCAATGTTTATTGTCGATCAGCGCCAGAATGCGATCGTGTTCCGGTTGGGTGAGGTCATTAGCGTCAAAGACAAGCCGGGCCTGTTTTTCAAGATTCCGCTGCTCGATAACGTACGCTATTTTGATGTGCGCATTCTCACCATCGATACGCCTGAGCCTGCACTGTTTCTGACGTCTGAAAAGAAAAACGTCCAGGTAGATTTGTTCATCAAGTGGCGCATCAACGACGTGCGTCAATACTACGGCAGTATTGTGGGCGGCGGCGGTGGCGAAGCGCAGGCAGCAACCCGCCTGCTGCAAACCGTCAACGAAGGTTTGCGTGCTGAATTTGGCCGCCGTACCGTGCATGATGTGGTGTCGGGCGAGCGTGACAAGATCATGGATTTGATGCGCAAAAAAGCCAGCGAAGATTCCAGCAAAATCGGCGTTGAAGTGCTTGATGTGCGCTTGAAGCGAGTGGATTTGCCGGAAGGCGTGACCGATTCCGTGTATCAGCGCATGGTGGCAGAACGCACGCGCGTCGCGAACGAACTGCGCGCAACCGGTTCAGCCGAATCTGAAAAAATACGCGCCGAAGCAGATAAAGCGCGCGCATTCATTATTGCGGATGCGTATCGTGACGCGCAAAAAGTAAAAGGCGAGGGCGACGCCAAGGCAGCATCGATTTATGCCAAGGCCTATGAGCAGAGTCCGGAATTCTATACGTTCTATCGCAGTCTGGATGCCTACAAAGCGGGCTTCAAGGGCAAGGGCGATGTGTTGGTGCTCGATCCCAACTCTGACTTCTTCAAATATTTCAAATCCGGCGGGCGGGCCGGCAAGTAGTGCAGTTCTGGCTGGCGCGGCAAGCCGGGTTTTGACATGAGCCAACAACTGCTGCTCACTGCGGTTGCCCTGATGCTGGTGATCGAGGGCATACTGCCGTTTCTCGCGCCGGGTGTGTGGCGAGAAGCCTTTCGGCGGCTGACTGAGATGACCGATGGCCAGATTCGATTCTTCGGATTGACCTCGATGATCGCAGGATTGTTACTGTTGTTTCTAACCAATAGCTGATTGCCGCATGCGCACCTGGTTGCTGCCCGAATACGTTGAAGACATTTTGCCTGCTGAAGCCGCGCGCATCGAACGGCTGCGCCGCACTATTCTGGATTTGTTTGCGGCACACGGATACCAATTGGTCATGCCGCCGTTGCTGGAATACGTCGATTCGCTGTTGACCGGCACCGGGCATGATTTGGATTTACGCACCTTTAAACTGGTTGATCAGTTGTCAGGCCGCATGCTGGGTGTGCGTGCAGATATTACGCCGCAGGTGGCGCGCATTGACGCGCATTTGTTGAATCGCAAGGGCGTTACGCGCTTGAGTTATGCGGGAAGCGTGCTGCACACGCTGCCTTCTGAGCTGAACCGTACGCGCGAGCCGTTGCAAATTGGCGCGGAAATTTACGGGCACAGCGGTGTCGAAAGCGATATCGAAGTGCAGCGCCTGATGATGCAGGCAATGGCTGCATCCGGCATTACCGAAGCGCATCTGGATCTGGGCCACGTGGCGATTTTTCGCGCGCTGGTGCGGCGGGCGAAAATTGCGGCGGCGCAGGAATCTGATCTATTTCACGCCATGCAGCTGAAAGATGTGCCCGCACTGCGTGCGCTGACGCAAAAGCTTGACCGTACAACGCGTGAGGCGATGACCGCGTTACCCGATTTGTATGGCGGACGCGATGTGCTCGCGGCAGCGGCAAAACGATTGCCCGGCTATCCCGAAATTCGCAATGCATTGCGTGATTTAAAGCGCTTGTCAGACGCCTTGGGCGATGTGGCGAAAATTCGCTTTGATCTGGCGGAGCTGCGCGGCTATCACTATCACAGCGGTGTGGTGTTCGCCGCCTACGCGCAGGGCTGGAGTAACGCGCTCGCGCGAGGTGGTCGCTATGATGAAGTGGGCAAGGCGTTTGGCCGTGCGCGCCCGGCCACCGGGTTCAGCATGGATTTACGCGAGCTGGCATCAGCGCGCCCCAATGGTGGTGCTAAACCGGGCGTGTTGGCACCGTACAAACCCGCCGATACAGCGCTGCAAAAACGTATTGCTGCATTGCGCGCGCGGGGCGAGATTGTTATTGTTGATTTGCCGGGGCATGCTGGCACGCGTCGCGAGCTGGGTTGTGACCGCAGACTGGTGCGTAAAGCGGGATCATGGTCTATCATTAAAGGTATATCTTAAGTATTTGTTTTTGAAAAATATTTAATGATACTCATCAGGTATTAATAAGGTATCAGGCATGGCGAAAAACGTCGTAGTAGTGGGCGCCCAATGGGGTGACGAGGGTAAGGGCAAGATCGTTGACTGGCTCACGGATCATGCGCAGGGCGTGGTACGCTTTCAGGGTGGGCACAACGCCGGGCATACGCTCGTCATCGGCGGCAAGAAAACCGTGTTGCACCTGATTCCGTCGGGCATTTTGCGCGACCAGGTTGCCGTGTATATCGGCAACGGCGTCGTGCTTTCACCGCAAGCGTTGTTTGAAGAAATCGATACGCTGGAAAAAATGGGGGTGGATGTCGCCTCGCGCTTGTCGATCAGCGAAGCATGCCCGGTCGTCATGCCCCATCACGTAGCGCTGGATCGTGCACGCGAAGCCGCCAAAGGCGCGGACAAAATCGGCACCACCGGTCGCGGCATTGGGCCGGCATACGAAGACAAAGTTGCGCGCCGGGGCATTCGCGTGCAAGACCTGCTGCATCCTGAACGCTTTGCCCATAAATTGCGCGAAGTGCTCGATTTTCATAATTTTGTGCTGAAGCATTATCTCAAAGCCGACACCGTCGATTTTCAAAAATCGTACGACGAAGCGATGGGTTACGCGGCGCGCATCAGACCGTTGGTAGCCGACGTGCCACGCTTGCTGTTTGAGGCGAGCCAGGCGGGCAAGAGCCTGCTGTTTGAAGGCGCGCAGGGCACCTTGCTGGACATCGATCACGGCACCTACCCGTATGTAACGTCCAGCAACTGCGTTGCCGGCGCGGCAGCGGCGGGCTCGGGCATCGGCCCGCAGAATCTGCATTATGTGCTGGGCATCACCAAGGCCTACACCACGCGTGTAGGCTCCGGCCCGTTTCCGACGGAACTGAATGACGAACGTGGCGCGTACCTTGCCAAACGCGGCAACGAGTTCGGCGCAACGACGGGCCGGCCGCGTCGATGCGGCTGGTTTGATGGCGCGGCGCTAAAGCGTGCCATTCAGATTAACGGCGTATCGGGCCTGTGCATGATGAAGCTTGATGTAATGGATGGCATGGAGCGCGTGCAACTGGGCGTGGGCTACAAAATGAACGGCGTGGCATGTGACATACTGCCCTTTGGTGCGGAATTACTGGCGCAATGCGAGCCGGTGTACGAAGAACTGCCAGGTTGGAGTGACAGCACTGTCGGCGTTACGCAATTTGAAAAACTGCCCAAAGCCGCGCAGAACTACTTGAACCGCATGCAGGAAGTATGCGGCGTGCCGATTGATATTGTTTCGACTGGCCCGGATCGCGAACAGACTATTGTGCGGCGGCATCCGTTTGTGGGGTAGTCAAAAGCTTTCCTCACCCGCGGTTTCTCTGCTTCGCTTCAAATGAAAAATGCGAAACGACTCTCATCGTTTCGCATTCATCAATCTTACGTTTTACACACTTACGTTCCATCGACACGCTACTGGTGCCCAGAAGAGGACTCGAACCTCCACGGTATTACCCGCCAGCACCTGAAGCTGGTGCGTCTACCAATTCCGCCATCTGGGCATATTGAAGGAACCATACCGAAAGCAGGCGGCGATTTTAGCCGAATGCCTTGAATTGATCAAATGAAAACACATAAAAAGAAATCTGCAATCAGTAAAAACCCGTCACACAGCACGCGGCCGGGCAAAGTAAAAACACCCGCCAAAGCGGGCAAGAAGGCGCCTGCGGGCCGCGATCCACGTGAATCACGAGAGCCGCGCGTACCGCGCACGCCCCGTGCGCCCCGCAACTTGACTCAAGCTGTGGTGTCTGGCGCTGTGGCGGCTCCGCTCACCGATCGCAATCAGCGCGATCCGTTTTACGAGCGCGAAACCCTGCGTTACGACAATCCACTGCCCAGCCGTGAATATATTCTGGCCACGCTGAAAGAGCAGGGCGTGCCCGTGGCCGAGCACGAACTATGCGCGCTACTCAGCATTGCAGTGGAAGAAGCGCGTCCGTTCACCCGCCGTCTGGCCGCGATGGAGCGCGAAGGCCAGATCATGCGCAACCGGCGTGACGCCATTTGTATCGTCGAAAAGCTCGATCTTGTTGCGGGCAGGGTACAGGGGCATCCTGACGGCTTCGGCTTTTTGGTTCGTGACGACAAAGGGCCGGATATGTTCTTAGGCCCCGACGAAATGCGTAAAGTGCTGCATGGCGACAGAGTAATGGCGCGTATTGCCGGCATGGATAGACGCGGACGCTCGGAAGGGAAAATCGCCGAGATTCTGGCGCGCGCCAAAACGCAGCACGTCGGTCGCCTGCAAAACCGGCATGGCGTGTATTTTGTGGTGGCCGAAGACAAACGCATCAGTCAGGAGTTCATGGTGCCGCCGGGCCAGACGGGCAACGCCAAGCCGGGGCAGGTGGTCACCGTTGAGTTGATTGAACAACCGCAGCGGCACAGTCAACCGGTGGCGCGTGTGGTTGAGGTGCTTGGCGACTATGGCGATCCGGGTATGGAGATCGAAATCGCACTGCGCAAACACTCGCTGCCGCATGCGTTCCCGCCCGAGGTGGAAAAACTTGCGGCGAAATATTCACCGGACGTCAGCGCACGCGATTGCAAAGGGCGACTTGATTTGCGTGGCCTTCCATTGGTAACAATAGACGGCGAAACCGCGCGCGACTTTGATGACGCCGTTTACTGTGAGCCGCACGGGCGCGGCGGCTTCCGTCTGATCGTGGCCATTGCTGACGTGAGTTTTTACGTTAAACCCGGCGACGCACTGGATGTTGAAGCGCAATTGCGCGGCAATTCGGTGTATTTTCCACGGCAGGTAATTCCCATGCTACCGGAGCATTTATCCAACGGTTTATGCTCGATAAATCCGCATGTGGATCGCTTGTGCATGGCCTGCGACATGACCATCAACGCTCAGGGGAAAATTACCGATTACACGTTTCATCAGGCGGTAATGCGCTCGCATGCGCGGCTCACTTACACCATCGTGGCCGCAATGCTGGCCGACAAAAACGCCGGCACGCCAGAGCAGCAAAAACTGTTGCCGCAACTGCAAAATCTCTACACGCTATTCAGCAAACTGGTGAAAGCGCGCGCCAAACGTGGCGCGATTGATTTTGAAACCACCGAAACTGAAATTATCTTCAACGATATGCGCAAGATCGAGCGCATTGTGCCGGTCAAGCGCAACGATGCGCATCGCGTGATCGAAGAATGCATGCTGGCGGCCAACGTCTGCGCCTCGGATTTTCTGGCGGATAACGGCCAACCCATGTTGTATCGCGTGCATGAAGGCCCTACGCCGGAAAAGCTCGGCGCGTTGCGTGAATTTCTCGGCAGCTTCGGTTTTGATCTGGGGGGTGGCGACAAGCCGCACGCCAAGGACTACGCCGCGCTGCTGACCAAAGTGCGCGATCGTCCGGATGCGCAATTGCTGCAAACGGTGATGCTGCGCTCGCTCAAGCAGGCCGTGTACAGCCCGAAAAACGCGGGGCATTTCGGTCTGGCGTATGAGTCGTATACGCATTTCACATCACCCATTCGCCGCTATCCGGATTTGCTGGTGCATCGCGCGATCAAGGCCGTGCTGGCCAAAACGCGCTACGAACCGGGCGACTGGATCGCCCTTGGCGAGCAATGCTCCATGACTGAACGCCGCGCCGACGAAGCCACGCGCGATGTCACCAATTGGCTCAAGTGCTACTACATGCAGGATAAAGTTGGCGAGAGCTACAACGGCAGCGTCAGCGGCGTCACCGGCTTTGGTATTTTTGTTGCGCTGGATGATATTTATGCAGAAGGGCTGGTGCATGTATCCGATTTGGGTAAAGATTATTTTCACTTTGACGCCGCCAAACATCAGATGATGGGTGAGCGCACCAAGCGGCGATTTCGCCTGGGTGATCGGGTGCGGGTGAAAGTGGCGCGCGCTAATCTGGATTCAGCACGCATTGATTTTGTGCTGGATGACGCAGGTGTCCATTAGAGAGTATTCCATAAGTATTTGTTTTTATTGAATTAATTATGAGTGAATCCAGAGTAATCCACGGCTTCCACGCCGTTACCAGTAACCTGCGCAGCGCATCCGGCAACGTGCGCGAAATCTTTGTTGACGCCTCACGCGCCGACAAAAGGTGCGCCGATCTGATCAAGCTCGCCGAAGCGGGCGGCGTGCGTGTCATCACCGTCGATGCACGGCGTCTCGACGGCATGACAGGCAACGCGCGTCATCAGGGTGTTGCCGCGAATGTTGTTCCCATCAAACTCGCCACACACATAGACGACGTTCTGGAAACACTGACTGAGCCGGCGTTGCTGCTGATACTCGATGGCGTAACCGATCCACACAACCTTGGCGCCTGTTTGCGCGTAGCTGATGCGATGGGCGTGCATGCGGTTATCGCGCCGAAAGATCGCGCGGTGGGACTTAACGCTACCGTGTCCAAAGTCGCCAGCGGCGCGGCGGAAACCGTGCCTTACATTCCTGTTACCAATCTTGCACGCACCATGAAGGAGCTTAAAGACCGTAACATCTGGATCAGCGGCGCCGATGAGCATGCCACGGTGGAGTTACATCAGGCTAAACTCGATGGCGCGCGCGCACTGGTGCTGGGCGCGGAAGGCGAGGGCATGCGCCGACTCACGCGTGAAAATTGCGATGAACTGGTGCGCATTCCCATGCTGGGTGGCGTGGAAAGTTTAAACGTATCGGTATCAGCCGGAATTTGCCTGTATGAGGCGCGGCGGCAGCGGGGCTTCAAAAAATAGCCTGCCCGCTGCCGGTAAAAATGCTCAAGCCTTCTTGAGATTACGCTCCCAAAGCGCGAATATTTTTGCCCACGAGTGTTCAGACTCCACTGGGTTATAAGAGGCACGCTCCGAGAAGCAGTAACCGTGCAGCGTGCCGGGCAGCACTTCCAGTTCATGTTTGGTGCCGGCTTTCTTGAGCGCTTCGGTCAGTGTGGGGATGACATTCGCCGGTACGGAGCCATCGGTTTCAGCAAAGCCGTAATAAAGCTCGCCTTTGATTTTGTCGAGCAGCAGGTGCGGTGAATCGGGCTTGTCGGTAACGACATTGACGCCATACAGCGAGGCGGCGGCCATCATGCGCGTCGGAAAACGCGCAGACACGGTGGTGATGTAGCAGCCGCTCATGCAGTGGCCGACACAACCGAGCGGGCCGGGCTTAACCTTATCCTGCGCATCCAGCCATGCAATGAATGCACCGGTGTCGTCGGTCACGTCAGCGTTGGTGAGGCTGTTCATTGAGGCTTTGATCACCGCAGACATCGCATCATTGCGACGCGGAATGTCAAAGCGGCAGGTGCCCAGCCGGTAATACATATCGGGCAGCAGGCAGAAATAGCCGTGCTTGGCGATGCGCCGCGCCATGTTGCACAGTTCTTCGCGGTATCCCGGTGCATCCATGTATAAAATAATAGCGGGGAATTGGCCGGGGGCATCAGGGCAGGCCGCAAACGCAGGACATTTGCCGTGTTTGGTGGTGACCAGGATGTTTTGTTCAATGAGTGCCATGCTGGGTTTCCTTATGGGGTTGCGTGATTGTCAGGATGAAAAATTCTGTTAGCCCGTGTGGGGATGGAAAGGTATCACATCTCTTTCACTTTTTTGCAGCGTTAATAGCAGGCCGCTGTGATCGGCGAGGCGGCGCGCTACCAGATGAATCACCTCGCCTTCGCGCTGTAGCTTGCCTTCAACGCCCATCAGCCTCGCGCCGAGTAATTCGCGCCGCTGCTTTTCAACCAGATGGCTCCAGATCACCACGTTGATGTAGCCGGTTTCGTCTTCCAGTGTCACAAACACCACGCCGCTGGCGGTGCCGGGCCGCTGGCGGCAGGTGACGATGCCCGCGGCACGCACGTAGTCGCCATCCGTGAGCATTGCCAGATCGGCAGCGGTGACCATTTTCATGCGCTTGAGTCGCGGGCGCAGCAGCGCCAGCGGGTGACGGCCCAGCGTGAGGCCGGTGCTCATGTAATCGGCGGCGATGTCCTGACCTTCTGTGGGGGAGGGTAGTTGTGGTGTGCTCTCATAGATGGGGGCATCCTGCAGCAGTTGCGGCTGTGCTTGCGTGCCGGCGGCAAGCCAGTGGGCATTGCGCCGGTGACCCGCGAGCGCTTCAAGCGCGCCCGCATGGGCAAGGCGTTGCAGATCACTTTGATTGATAATGGCTCGCCTGGCGAGATCGTCGATAGTGTCATAGGATTTTGGGCTGCGGCCACAGACGATCCGCAGCGCAGTGGCCTCTGGCAGGCCACGAATCATGCACAGCCCCAGACGCACTGCGGCTGCGCCATCGTCACGGCTTTCCAGTGTGCATTCCCAATCGCTGACTGTGACATCGGCTGCGCGCACTTCAACGCCATGGCGTTGCGCATCCTGCACCAGTTGTGAAGCGGAATAAAATCCCATCGGCTGGCTGTTGAGCAGCGCGGCGAGAAAGGCTGCCGGTTCGTAATGCTTGAGCCACGATGACACATACGCCAGCAGCGCAAAACTGGCCGAGTGCGATTCCGGAAAGCCGTATTCGCCAAAGCCGCAGATCTGTTGATAAATCTGTTCGGCGAATTCACGCGTGTAGCCGCGCTCCAGCATGCCACTCAACAGACGCGGATGAAAATGTTCCAGGCCACCTTTCTTTTTCCATGCGGCCATGGAGCGGCGCAGTTGATCCGCTTCGCCCGGCGTAAACCCGGCGGCGACGATGGCCAACTGCATCACCTGCTCCTGAAAAATCGGCACGCCCAGTGTGCGCTCGAGTACAGCGCGCACAGCCTCGGATGGGTACGTCACAGGCTCCAGCCCCTGCCGCCGCCGCAGATACGGATGCACCATGCCGCCCTGTATCGGGCCGGGGCGCACAATGGCGACTTCGATCACCAGATCGTAAAATTTTTCAGGACGCAGGCGCGGCAGCATGGTCATTTGCGCGCGTGATTCGATCTGGAACACGCCGATGGTGTCCGCTCGTTGAATCATTTCATAAACGGCTTTGTCATCGCCGCGATCGAGAATCTTCTGCATGGTCAGTGGTGAAACACGCAGGGTGCTCACACTGTTCAGCGTGCGCCGTATCGCAGTGAGCATACCGAGCGCCAGCACATCCACCTTGAGCAGGCCCAGCGCTTCGAGATCATCCTTGTCCCACTGAATCACGCTGCGCTCCGGCATGGCGGCGTTTTCGATCGGCACCAGGCGCCCCAGCGGGCCTTGCGAAATGATGAAGCCGCCCACGTGCTGCGACAAATGGCGCGGGAAACCCACGATTAAATTAATCAATAAAAACAATAACTTATTGATGCCCGCCTGCAGGTTGAGCCCGGCCTCCTGCATGCACTCCGGAATCGCCTTGCGGCCATCCCACCAGCTCATCGACCGCGCCAGCCGGTCGAGCAGGGCGTTGTCAAAGCCGAGTGCGCGGCCCACATCGCGCAGCGCACTCTTGGAGCGATACGTAATCACTGTTGCAGCGAGGGCGGCACGGTCGCGGCCGTATTTGCTGTAGATGTATTGAATGACTTCTTCGCGGCGCTGATGCTCGAAATCGACATCGATATCCGGCGGCTCGTCGCGCTCGCGCGAGACAAAGCGCTCGAACAGCATGCTCATGCGCGCGGGGTCAACCTCGGTAATACCCAACGCGTAACACACCGCCGAGTTTGCCGCCGAGCCGCGGCCCTGACACAAAATGTTTTGCGCGCGCGCGAATTTCACCACGTCATACACCGTGAGCACAAAGTGTTCGTATTGCAGCTCGCTGAGCAAAAGCAGCTCGTGCTCGATCTGCTGTAGCACGTGAGCTGATGTGCCATGCGGATAACGCCGTGCGAGGCCCTCAAAAGTCAGTTCACGCAAATACAATGCGGCGGTTTTGCCCGGCGGCGTCAACTCGTGCGGATACTCGTAGCGTAAAACGTCGAGTGAGAAATCGCACCGGTCAGCAATGCACTGCGTCTCGGCCAGCAGCTCTGGCGGATAAATGCGCGCCAGCGCCGCGCGTGAACGCAGATGCCGTTCGGCGTTGGGCTGCAATGCATGGCCGGCTGCGGCGAGCGTAGTGTTAAGACGAATGGCGGTCAGCGTATCCTGCGACGGTTTACGCGAGCGCACGTGCATGTGCACGTCACCGGCGGCCACCAGCGGCAGGCCGCTCGCGGCAGAGCGTTCGCGCAACGCATCGAGTAGCGCATTATCGTTGGCACCGTGCAAAAACTCAGCGGCGATCCACGCGCGCTGCGGAAACCGTTGCGCAATGTAAGGGGCGTGATCCGCCTAAGGCGCCCTGTCCTGCAGCAGCAACACCAGACAGTGATCCAGATTCTGCTCCAGATCATCCATCGTCACCCGATAGCGCCCCTTCGCCGCGCGCCCACGCGCCCGCGTAATCAACGCAGCGATATGCCCGTAGCTTTCACGATTGGTGGCCAGCAATACCAGCTTCAGGCCATCCTCAACCTGAATCTCCGTACCGATAATGAGCTTTAACCCATGCTGTCTGGCCACCCCGTGCGCACGCACCACGCCTGCGAACGAACATTCATCCGTAATCGCCAGTGCGCCGTAGCCCAGTGCCTTGGCGCGCACCACCAGCTCCTCCGCGTGCGACGCACCGCGCAGGAAGGTGAAGTTGGAGAGGCAATGTAGCTCGCTGTAAGTGGGCAGGGCAGGCAAAGCGGGTAGGGCAGGCGGGAGTATAAAACCTTCACAAGGCGCGGGGTGTTGATTGACATTGCATTAACAAAATGCTGTATATAATAACGGGGTATCCCTTTAGCTCCACAAGTGGCAGAATTGCCAAATGGCCACTCCCGAGCACACACCAATTAGTGGAAAAAATTATCCAACAACTTGGGTTCAGTTTCTTGATTGGTTTCACTCGGAACAGGCGTGCCGTGATTATCTGGAAAAACTACGCTGGCCGGCTGGTCTGATCTGCCCAAAGTGCGAGGCATCCGCTCAGGTTGGGCGAAACAGTCGCGGCAGATTGATTTGTCCGTCATGCAGGCGCCAGACGACGGCAACGGCGGGTACTATTTTTGATAAAACACGCACTGAACTTCGCGTATGGTTTACCGCTATTTGGACAATCACCAGCCAAAAGCATGGTATCAGCGCATTGGGGTTACAGCGCGTACTTGGGCTCGGAAGCTACGAGACCGCTTGGACGATGCTGCATCGGCTGCGCCGGGCCATGGGTCGGCCCGACAGGGATTTACTGTATGGAGAAGTCGAGGTCGATGAAACCTATCTTGCGCTGACGGATCGCATTACGCCCACTGTTGCAGTTGGCCGCAAGAGCAATACCACAAAAGTGCTGGTCGTCATCGCCGTTGAAATCCTACAATCCAAAGGCTTTGGAAGAATCCGGATTCGACAAATTGCTCGTGGCGATCATGAGCACCTGATGCCCTTTGTGAGGGAGTCCATTCGTCTTGGCACAGTCATTCATAGTGACGGATCACCGGCTTACAGAAAGCTTGATGACATCGGATATCGGCACCGCAAAACGGTTCATCTTGGATCGGACACTCCAGCTCATGAATCGATGCCAGGCGTTCACCGAGTTGCCTCATTACTCCAGCGCTGGATGATGGGTACCCACCATGGTGCTGTGCAGCCAGATCAGCTGGACTATTACCTCGATGAATTTGTGTTCAGGTTCAACCGCCGCACCTCGCGATCACGCGGACTGCTGTTTTATCGCCTGCTCCAGCAGGCCGTCATGACGAAGCCTGTGATTTATGAAAAAATAATCGCGGCTTCAAGAAAATCCAAAAAATGAGTCGTTGTGGAGCTAAAGGGATACCCCATATATAATACCAGCTAAACAAACCACCCCCAACCTGTTTCATGCGCGCAGCCGCCGTGCGCAAAGCGCCAGCTACCGCACTGCACCAGCCGCACTACGAACGCCGCCGTCCCGAACAAACGCCACTGTATCGGCTGGTGCGCGAGCACTACCAGAGCTTCGCCGCCGAAGTAGCGCACGCCACCGGCACAGGTCTACCGCCATTCATCAAAGACGAATTCGACGCCTATCTTGAGTGAGGCATCCTCGCCCACGGCTTCCTGCGGCTGACCTGCGACGGCTGCGCACGCGACACGCTTGTTGCGTTCAGTTGTAAACGGCGCGGCATTTGCCCCTCCTGCGGCACAAGGCGCATGGCCGAGACCGCCGCCGATCTGGTAGACAACATCCTGCCGCCAGTAGCGGTAAGACAATGGGTGCTGTCGTTCCCGATACCGCTACGCAGCCTGTTCGCCG
>CANKUB010000096.1 GCA_947486575.1 Betaproteobacteria bacterium
GCCACGGTGCGCCGCATGGTGCTGAATATCTTTCGATTGGATAAATCCCGCAAGGGTGGAATCAAGACCCGGCGGCTGGTCGCTTCAACCAGCGACGATTATCGTGAGCAGTTGCTTGGCTTGGTGGCTATTTGATGCAATTGCCCTGCCACATGCGCCGTGATTCATCGGTTGGTATCCGGCGTTGTGCTCATGACACCATGTGCCGCAAGTGGTCATGCTGAAACCATCATGAGAACACCCTGCTTGAATCGGGCACACCCCGTTTCCGGATGCCCCATCGCGAAGCGTCGGACCCCGATGCGCACGAATGTTGTGCGCCACACCGGATCGATGCATGCAATCGGACAACATCCCGTTTGACCGCATCAGGACGCAGTGTTAACTTGGTCACGGACACGTCAGGAGAGTTTATCGTGCGTACGACGACCGTTATAGTGTCAGGCCAACCAGCCTTTCGAATAGTCGCTGCAATCATCACGCTGGCGCTGGCCGGATGCGCAGCGATGGAGCACAATTCCGGCATGCGATCCGTGCCCTTCCGGCTACAAGATGCGACGATAGCCAGCGTTCATCAAGCGCTAGCCTTGCGCCAGCTCACGTGTGCGCAACTTACCCGGTTGTATCTGGACCGGATTGCGGCCTACGACCGGCAAGGGCCGTCCCTGAACGCCATCATTACCGTCAACCCCAAGGCGATGGAACAGGCTGCGGAAATGGACCGCCGTTATTGGGCCGAGCCATCCAGCCGATTGTCCTTGCACTGTATCCCAATCATCCTCAAGGACAATTTTGATACCTACGACATGCCGACCACGGGGGGCAATGTCAGTATGAAAAATTCTATCCCGCCGGCGGATGCGTTTACCGTGGATCGTATGCGCAAGGCAGGGGCGTTGATTCTGGCGAAAGCCAACCTGCAGGAGTTTGCGCGCGGCGGCATGTCGATCAGTAGCCTCGGGGGACAGGTAAGGAATCCTTACGACTTGACCCGTACGCCGGGGGGCTCCAGCGGCGGCACCGGTGCGGCAATCGCCGCGCACTTTGGTTTGATTGGCACCGGCAGCGATACGGGACAGTCGATCCGTTCCCCGGCGTCGGCCAATCATCTTGTCGGCATCCGCCCGACGCGCGGGCTGGTGAGTCGCGCTGGCGTCATTCCCAACAGTTTGACCCAGGACGAGGTGGGTCCTATTGCGCGAACCGTGACGGATGCCGCGCGCTTGCTCGATGTGATGGCAGGCTATGATCCGGCCGATCCGGTGACGGCCCTGGGCCAGGGACGCATTCCCAAAAGCTACACGCACTTGTTATCCAAAGCGGCGTTGCGTGGGGCGCGTATCGGGGTAATGACCAATATGCAGGGCACGGCGGAACGCCACCGCGAAGTCAATCGCGTGATGTCGGAAGTGGCAGCCACTTTCGAATCGCTAGGCGCGACGATCTTTCGTTTCGAGATGCCCGAATACGACAAGCTTGCGGGCGTTGTGGCCACGTCACGCTACGAGGCGCGCACGGTGATGGAGAATTACTTTGCGACGCTTGGTCCACAGGCGCCGATCCACAGTTTTCAGGATCTGGTCAAGGCCAATACCGCCGCAGTACAAAAGACACTGGCCGAGGAACTGGCGGTGTTGGATGGCATGAACAGTCCGGACTACAAGGATCGAACCCTGAATCGGGAAAAACTCAAAATACGGGTGGCCGCGACGATGGCCGATCTCAAGCTGGATGCCATTCTGTATCCGCTGCAAAAGATACTGGTGGTACCGATTACGGCCGCAGACCAAACCGAGCGCAATGGAACCCTGTCCAATGGCACAGGGTTCCCTGCCGTGACCTTTCCTGGCGGGTTTTCCGCGCCTGGCCCCACGGCGCCCATCGGCGTTCCCGTGGGGGCGGAATTGCTGGGTCTCGATTACAGCGAAGACCGCCTGCTGTCCTACGCCTACGCCTATGAGCAGGCAACCGATCCGCGCCAGTCCCCACCGACGACGCCGCGCCTGCCGAACGAGCCGTAGTGATTATTGCGGTGGTGGGCTGCCGCGATCGGCAGGGGCCAGAACGCTACGGCACTATCCATTTTGCATCAGGACGATGCGTACTAAACGGGGGGGATGATGGTACTGAATGCAAGGTGCGTGTTGTGCAGGGCATTAGTTGTCGCGGCGGTGTTGCTGTCACCGTGCCTTGCGTCCGCCCAGGGTGGACCCTTCCCGATTGAGGAGACGACCATCGCCGACGTGCATCACGCGATGCAACGGCGAACACTGAGTTGCGTGCAGTTGGTACAGCAGTATCTGGATCGTATAGAACGTCACAATAAGACGCTGCGCGCCATACTCCACGTAAACGTTCATGCGCTGAACACGGCGCGCCGTTTGGACGCAGCGTTTACCTCCTCGGGCAAACTGAGCGGGCCTTTGCATTGTGTTCCGGTGGCGGTGAAGGATGCCATCGATACGGCCGAGATGCCGACGACGGGTGGATCCACGGCGCCGTTCGCCAATCTGCACCCACCCAAAGATTCCACTGTGGTCGCCCAGCTGCGCGCGGCCGGTGCGATTATTCTGGCAAAAACTAATCTGGACGAGTTCGGTCGGGGCAGTTCCGGCTTGAGCACACTGGGTGGCCAAGTCAGGAATCCTTACGACATCGCGCGAATTCCCGGTGGGTCAAGCGGCGGCTCCGGCGCGGCCGTGGCGGCAAATCTGACACTGGTGGCACTGGCCGAAGAGACCGGGGTGTCCATCAGGAACCCGGCGGCCAACTCAAATATCGTGGGCATTGCGCCCACCCAGGGTCTGGTCAGCCGCGAGGGTGTCATTCCGATTTCCTTTACCCAGGATCGGGTTGGCGCCTACGCCCGTACGGTCAAGGATGCCGCACTCGTACTGCAGGTGATTGCCGGTTATGACCCGCACGATGCGGTAACCGCCGCCAGCAGGGGACGCATTCCTAGCGAGGGCTACGGTGGCTTCCTCAACGCAAAAGGCCTTGCCGGCGCACGACTGGGCGTGGTACGGCAGTTCATGACCGCCTGGACACCGGCCGACAAGGAGTCGGTTGAAATAGCGGAGCGGGCGATTGCGGATATGAAAAAAGCCGGCGCCGAGGTGATTGATGTCAGCGCTGACCTGGATAAAACCCTGGCGCTGCTGCTGCCCCAACTGGACCCCGCTTATTTGTCGTCGCCCGCCCCGTATCTGGAACGCAGCTATCTTGCGAAGCTCGATCCGGACTACGCCGATCCAGCAAAGTATCCGGGTATTTATTACGGTAGTCACGCTGAAGCCCCGTTCGCCTTGGCGTTCACGGTCAGGAACAGTATGGACCCTGACACGGCGCTGCTCGACCGCAATCGCTTCCCCGGGTTTGGCATCAATATGACGCTCAACGATGCCCGCACCAATCCCTTTGAATTCCGCTATTCGTTCAACCGCTATCTGGCGCGCCGCGGGGATGCCAATATCTCGACGCTGGATGATGTGATCAACAAACCGCCCAGGAACTCGACGGTGACCAGCGGTGTATTTTTTTCCGAGAACTTCAAGAACAACACCCTGATCAAGGAAAATGCCAAGACCAATCTGAATGACCCCTTCTATCTTGAACGTCTGCTCAGGCGCAAGGCGCATCAGGAGGTTATTCTGAAAGTGCTGGCGGACCATAGTCTTGACGCCTTGGTTTATCCCATGAAAACCATACCGGCCAGCCCGATCGGGGCCAGAACATCTCCGGCGCCGGCCGCGGCGGGCTACCGGCCGTCCTCAGGCAATGTCCTCGGTTCACAGACGGGGTTCCCCAGCATCATCATGCCGGCAGGCTTCACTTCGGTGGTGTATGACTGGATCGCGGACCCGGCAAATCCTGCGCGTACTGTTTTGGGTAATGCCGTGCCTGCGCAGGTACCCGTCGGCATGGAGTTCCTGGGCGCTCCCTTTAGCGAGCCCCTACTGCTCAGGCTGGTGTCGGGGTACGAAAACATCGCCCGGCATCGACGCCCGCCAGAAGGGTTTGCCGAAGGGCGATGAGGCATGTAGCGATCGATTGAACGCCGTCAGGGGGCGCGGTGTATTGTTTGCCTGCGGCAGAGCCTGGCAAGCGTTGGTGGTATCGGTCTCGTGAACTTGTCGGGGCGAAATCGTAGTCAAGCGGTCATGGGCGTCTGGAATAGACCGCCGCAATGCTGCCGCCACCCGTGATGCTCAAGCGAAATAGGTTTCGGTGACGAAGCGCCGGCACGTTGTGCGGGCATGGTCCCGTCTAGCGAGCGATGTACCCGAACCGCATTGTAGTAATCGCCGAAGGCGTTTAACTTGCGCGTTAAGTCGACGATGTTCCAGAAGAACACGCGATCCAGATATTCTCGGCGTATCGTGCCAATAACCCTTTCGATGAATTGATGCGACACAGGAACATGGGGAACTGACTTGACTTCGTCAACCTCAATTACGCGCAGATTAGCCAACCAGCGGTGAAAACGAAACAGCGGGTCATTATCAGTGCTGACGCGTTTCGGTAGTTGCTTGCCGGCGATGGCGTGGTTAAACATCCGGCACACGAATACGCCGTCGATGTGAGCCCGCGCTACACCAAAACCAATGATGCGGCGGGTGAATATATCCATCACCACCATAACCCAGAAACTGCGTAGCAGGATGGATTCGCAGCGGAATAGATCGACGCTCCATAGACTATCTTTAGTTTGCGCGATCAGTGTTAACCACGAGGGACCACTGGCGCCAGAGTCGCTTGGCCGGTAGTGCTTGGCGAGCACGCGGCGCATGACATCTTTATCGACATCGAGGCCGAAGGCGAGGGAGATCTGCAAGGCGATTTTCATACAACCGAACTTGGGATTGCGGCGCTTCATTTCGACGATGGCCGCAATGAGTTCGGCGGAGGGCCCTTTGGGGCCGGGTTTGCGCGGACGACCAGACGAAGAGAAGAGCAGACGATACTTGCGATCGACCAACGCCTTGTGGAATTTGAACAACGTGGCCGGTTTCATAATTGCGGAAAGCTTCGGGATGCGACGGGGGCTGACAAAGAGTGTGATCAGTCCGAGCACAAAACGATCGACGGTGCTGAGATTCGGGGCACGCTGCCGGGAGCGATTGCTGACGATGAGCTGCTGCTTGAGCAACAACGATTCCGCGGCCACCGCGCGCGCGCCGCCAGGGTGGAGCAGTTTCGCAATGGTTACAAACAGGTGAATTGCGAGGAGCAGCAGATCGCGCATGAGTTGCACACTATCACTCCCACCAATCTGTGCAAGACTGTGCGGGAAGCCCCGTTCAGGCTATGATCTAGCAATTCGCCTCCCACAGGTGTGGCTATGAATACGCTGGCTGTTCTGTAGTTGTATCGTTTAGCGGGAGCGCTTCGGCGCTCCCTTTTTTTGCTGCGCCTGAGATTGTTTGACTCTGCATGAAGCCTTTTTGACGATTGGGTCAATGCTGCTCAGCTAAGATAGCGCTTACGGTCTCCAATGTCATCATAAGTGTCATCGGTTGCAATGGCGATTGGACGAAGCCGCGCGAGAGATAAAACTGTTTGGCTTGAGGTGAAATAGCGTGGGCCATGATCGCGAAAACACCAGCGTCGCTTGCTACCGAAACGGCGCGCATCATTGCATCACGTAGCAAAGCGCTGCCGAGCCCCTGATTGTGATAGCGCCTGTCGATGGCCAACCGGCCAAGCAATAGCAGTGGTAGTGGATCGGGCATATTGCGTCGCATCGCCTTTGGCGCCGCCTCGTGGCTGATCGCTCCGGCTGACAGGCTGTAATAGCCGACTACTGCAGAACCCGCGCACAATACAAAGCAGCGCGAGGCACCTGAAGCATGATTCTTGATGGCACGCTTCTTAAGCCATTCATCGAGGGAGGGTTCGCCGCTGTCGAAATTCGAGAGATCGTGGCTTGAGCTTATCGGCTCTGGGGGCGATAAGTTCACTACGTTCATTTCTCCCAAGGCGCTTTTGACTTGAGCAGTCGACGCAGCTTGTCGGTCGCCGGTAACGGCCGATCAAGCAATTCCTGGAACTTGACGAATGTGCTGGCATTGACCGCGAAAAACGCTTGATCAAGCAGCACGTCTTCAGCCTTGTTGCACGCGGCCTCTAGCATGAAATCAGAGCGGCTACGACCAAGCCGCGCGGCAGCCTGGTCGATTAAATCGCGTTGCCGCGCCTTAGCGCGGATGTTGATGGAAACGGCTTCGATAGCGAGTGCTTGTGACATGGTGCCTCCTGATTTTATACAAGAACACTATACATAATTGTATAGAATAGTGCAACACAATTTATACTGAAACCGTTGATCAAAAGCTAAAAAATCGAGGGCTGAAAAGGGCTTTTGTTGAGGAATTTCGCTACGTGGAGTTCGATCAATGCAAGCATCGAAAAGTTTGAAAATTCACACCGCTTCCGGTAGCGGCTTCCTGGCAAAAATGAGGGTAGAATTTTCAAACTGAGTATGCAATATACACATAAATTCAATAGGTTACATTCCATCAAAAGCCATCATGGGGTGCAGGTGGTCGGAGGTTCAAATCCTCTCGCCCCGACCAATAAAATCAATGACTTAGCGGTTTTATGTGCTTAAATAATAGGCAATTAAATATTAGACACTTGTCAATATTTCAGCGTCCGTTTTGGTAGCCGCGTCGAAACCTCGCGCATGGGCGTTTCGTATTTCTGCACATAGCTGTTCCCGCCGACCCCAAATCCCGTGCCGATTGCGTATTGACCAGTGACTGTAGAGTGATGGCCGTGGTCACCGGCAGATCGGCACAACCATACTGAAGTAGTCAATTTGAGATCGGCAGTAACACACAAGGCGTAAGACTGTCGGTTAATTACTGTCTCATGCGCTGCGCCAATGAACTGGCTGCCAACCTCAACGTCAATGGTGCATCATCCTCGAACGTTGGGGTTCACTGCGCTCACCGTCTACCTACGGATTCAATGCGGTTTGCGTATGACGCTGATTGCCACGAACCCTCCCAGCAGCAAGCCTGATCCCATCAGCACAAAACGAAACGCCGTGTGAAATGCATCATGGGCGGTCAGGCCTGCTGTGAGGTGGTGCGCTTCGAGCGCTTGCAATGCGCCGGTGAGCGCCGCCGCGCCGATGATGACGCCTACCGTGCGTGTGAGCACCGTCACGCTGCCCGCGACGCCGCGGTCGCGCTGGTGAAGACTGGCCACGACAAGATCGGCGTAGCTCACTTGAAAGAGTCCGATTCCTGCGCCGTGCAATATCAGCCCCGGCAGCAGCACCGCCGCCGAGGGCGCAATCGGCCAGTAGGCAATCACGCCTTGCGCCAGCGCCACCAGTGCGGCGGCTAGCAGCGTCGCTCTGCGCTGGCCTGCGGCATGAATAATGCCCGTTGCGAACGTCGATCCGGCGAGCACGCCAGCGCTGGCTGCCGCGAGCAGAATGCCCATCTCTGTCGCGTCGTAGCCGCCGATGCGGGCGAGGTAGTACGGCACAAGTAACGGAATCGCGAAGCCCACAAAATTGACCATGATGCTGGTGAGATTTGCCAGTGTCACTTTGCGTAGAGCCGCGGCGGGCAGCAGCGGGTCTGTTGCGGCGTGTTCGCGTCTTGCAAAAAACAAGAGCGCCAGCGTGCCCGCGATACCGGTAGCAAGCGGCCATACCGCGCGGTTTGCGTCGGGCCACAGCACGGGCGTTACCAGCAGCAGTGCGAGTCCTGCCGCGAGCAGTGATGATGAAATGATATCGAGTTGCCGAGGCGTGCGTTGCGCGCTCTGCAATGCAGGCAGTTGCGCGAGCAACACGAGTGCGAGCAGCGCCACCGGCAGGCGAAACCAGAACACGCCGGCCCAGCCCATGTGCTGTATGGCCATGCCGCCCGCGAGCGGGCCGATGATGCTGGCGATGGCGGCGCTCACGGTGTAACGCGAGAGCGCCCAGGTGCGGCGCGCTTCGCCGCAGGCCGCTACCACCAGTGCCGGCGCGCAGCTCAACACCAGCGCGGTGGCGATGCCCTGCAATGCGCGCGCCGCCAGCAGCCATGCGTAGGTGGGCGCCAATCCGCAGGCCGCGAACGCCAGCGTGCTGATGATGAGACCCGCGCGAAATACCGCGCGGTGGCCAATGATGTCGCCGAGCCTGCCGAAAGCGAGCAGCAGGCTCGCGTAGGTGATGACATAGAACACAACCAGCCAGCGTATCGCCTGCATTTCTAGCGCGAACGCGGCGGTGATGGCGGGGAACGCGACGTTCACCGCGAAATCCATCGGCGCAATCGATGCGCCGAGCCCAATGGTGCAGAGACCGTAGAGCGGTGTCGTCTCGCGGGCGTTAGGGTTCGCTGCGCTCAACGCCAACCTACCCGGTTCGCGGTGTGTCGGCTCACAATGGTGACAGGTTCGCGCTCATGGCTGAGTGTTTTTGATTAGGGGGCAAATACGTTTACGGACTGTTTTTCGCAGCAGAGCACATGTTCAGAGCCCCAAGCTGTTGGCTTGCTATGCTCCTGTGCTGAATCAGCCTCTAGCTGGAAAACCATTTCCGATTTTCACTTCTGCAGGCATTCTATAACGCCATTCGCGGCCAGGAGCAACATCGCATAGCGCCGGTTCCGGCTTGCCACAGGAAACGAAGACTGACTTTACGTAACGCACAGAGTAAGTTAGGTTCCAAAGCAGTGTCGATAACCGACGCTGGACTATGCTCGTCGAAGGTATTGGTATAGCGTCTCGCGGCTGATACCCAACTCGCGGGTAAGGGTGGCGCGTCCATGGCCACGATTCTCCTTGTCTTTTGCAACTACGGCTTTTGCCTGCTCAACAGAGAGCGCTCTCTTGCGGCCCTTGTAAACGCCTTTCTTCTTGGCGATGGCGAAGGAACGGCCTCCGCGACTGTTCCTGCTGATTGCAACAGAGGACGGCGGATTTAATGCCTGGGTGGAAGATCAGCGATACCGGCAGCGTGGCAGCGATCACCAGTACTCAACGCCGGCCGAATTGCAAGCTGCATTGCCTCAACTGATCGCCAAGGTTTGAGTCATTGAATGCACTGTTGCATCCTTCATGGCCTCCTAAAGTAGGCGCATTTAGGATTGCCCAGCCGAGCGTACCAGCCTTCGACCCTAGCAGGGACCGGATGCAGGATATGCATGTTTAGCAGTTTCGATGTATCGCCAGGCAAGCTGGTATATTCGTTCGTTTGCAAGGACGCGGAGGGATTGTGAAACCATTTCATTTAACTACAATCGCGTGGGTGCTGCTGGTCGCGGCGCTCATCGCAGGGGCACAAAGCGCGTCTGCACAGCAGTACCCAATCCGGCCGATTCGCATGGTGGTGCCTTTTGCCCCAGGCGGCACCGCAGACCTGGCCGCGCGAATCATCAGCGGTCCGCTGCGCGGACTGCTCGGTCAGTCGATTGTTGTGGACAATAGGCCGGGCGCGGGCGCAGTCGTGGGTGCCGACATTGTTGCGAAGTCGCGGCCCGATGGCTACACCTTGCTCTACGCCACGCCCGGACCGCAGATCACTAATCCGTATCTGATGAAATCGCTTCCCTACGACGCGATGCACGACTTCGCCTCCGTAGCTGAACTCCTCATCGCACCGAACGTGCTCGCTGTGCATCCGGGCATCCCCGCAAAAAGCGTCAGAGAGTTGATCGACTTTGCCAAGACGCAACCCGGGAAGCTGAATTTTTCCAGCTCCGGCATCGGCGCCTCATCGCATCTGTCGGCTGAACTCTTCAAGACCATGGCCGGCATTCAGATCAACCACGTGCCCTACAAAGGCACCGCCCCGGCGATGGTGGGCCTGATCGCCGGCAACGTGCAGATGTCTCTAGACAGCATTGGGCCGCTGCTGCCGCATATTCAGTCGGGGGTACTGCGCGCGCTGGGCGTCACCTCGCTCGAGCGCAGCCCGCTGTTGCCCGAAGTCCCAGCCGTCGCTGAAACCCTGCCGGGGTTCGATGCTGCGGCGTTCAACTATATCGCGGTGCGGGCTGGCACCCCCAGGCCGATCGTCGCCCGCCTCAACAAGGAGATCAACACGGTACTGCGCATGCCGGAGGTACGCGAGCGCTTTTACGGACTGGCCGTAACCACGCAGATCGGCACACCCGAGTCGCTCGACGCGCGTATCAAGCGCGAAGCCGAGAAGTGGAAGAAGGTTATCGAATTTTCTGGCGCAAAGGCGGAATAGACCTTTCCAGGCTAAGGATCGAGGACTAAGCGGCGTTATATGCCCAAAATGTACGATGCCCTTCGCAAAGAACCCTTGTTCGTCGCCGATCTTGAGACGCTTCGGAAGAGCGAGTGGGCAACCAAATAGATCAAGCAGTTATACTTGTTGAGCGAAAGTGCCGAACGGGGATGCAAGTACCAGCGTGGCAATTCAGGCGCAGGAAACCAAGCGCAAGGAAGCCGCACTCAAGGTAGGCATCAAATTCGACTTTGACGAACAGCGGCAAGTTCGCGCGGTGCGCGATTTACTTCTCGAAAACTGGGGTTGCTAGTCAAGCACGGAACAGTGCCGGTCGTGGGCGCATCGTCGGTCAAACACGCAAGTCCGCCCACACCCCGGCGTGATCCGAGGGGTAAAGTGCAGTGTCGTTAGCGCTTCCGCGGTCAAAGCACACCTCGCTTGCGCTTACAGTGAACTGCTCGCTTACCCAGATATAGTCGATACAACGATCCATACGCGCGCGGTCGGGGTGCGACACATTGCCTTCAGTATCGGCGAGCGGAGTGAACGCAGTGGGCGCCGTTTGGCTCGGGCGCAGGCGCGAGGCCATCAGCTTGGCCGAGGGCATGTCGAGTGTGGCGTTAAAGTCGCCGCACACGATGCGCGCCGTACAGTCGTCGCGACTTTCGATCCACTTCAGCAACTGCTGTGCTTGAAATAGCCGCAGCGAATCGTCACCGCGCGACCTGTATTGATGGGTCACGTAAACATCCACCGCGTGTTCGCCTGCGCGCAAGCGTGCGACCAACGCAACCATGTCGCGCGTGCGGTAGTCGAGGTTGCCGGTTTCTATGATCGGCAGCCGCGTCAAAAGACCTTCGCCTTCAACCTCTGACTGGCCGTTGACGCGGTTTTGTTGCACCAGCGCGTAATCACGGCCATATCGCTCGCGCATGACTTTTTGGATCCAACGCGCGGTTTGGCGCGGGATGCACACTTCGTTCATGGCAAAAATATCAGGGTTGATCGCTTCCAGTTGCTCGATCAGCAGCTCGCGCCGCAAGTCCCAGCGCTTGTGGTCCTGCTCCATATTGAGCATCGCGACTCGAAAATTCATGGCCTTGCCCTCCTCACCGATTTCGTTATGCCGCGCCTGTCAAGCCCACTTTCGCCAGCAGTGACAAGCCGCTCAGGATTAGCAACACACCGATTACCCGTAGCGCTTGTTCATTCGAAATGCGGTGGTGCACGCGGTTGCCGAGATACAAGCCCGTGGCCATGGCCGGGATGCCGATTGCAAACAATGGGCCGAGCGCCCACTGCAGCAGTAAGCCGGTCGCAATGAACGTGACGATGCGAAAACCATAGTCGAAAAACGCGAATCCCGAAAACGTGGCGCGCACACGACGCTTGTCGCGTAAGCGGTGGGTCAAGTAAATTACATAGGGCGTCGCGGCGCCGCTTCCGAACATGCCGCCGAACACGCCGCCGGTGAGACCCGCGGGCATGGCCCACCAATGCGATACCGGCGTGTCACCCGCCGGATTGCTCAACGTTCGTGCTCCGAAAAAAATCACCAGGGTGCCCAAACCGGCGAGCAGGTATTCGGGCGCCAGCCGAGTAAGCAGCAGCGCACCAACCACGACGCCGATCACGGCATAGGGGATCAAGCGGCGCACTTCGGTTTGGTCCACCAGGTGGCGATCAATGCGCAGGGTGGCAAGGGTAGCTAAGAAATCCAGCACCAGCAGTAACGGTACCGCGAGCTTCAACGGCACCACATGGGCCATCAATGGAATGGCAATGGTGGCCGAACCAAAGCCCGACACGCCGCGCACGAAGAACGCGAAGAACACCACGCTGCCGACGACGATCGTAGCTGTTAGGTCAATGTCACTGCTGATCAACTTTCCTCTCCCTTGAATCGATTGTGCCACAGCGAAGGTTCGACGCTTGCGCGAAGTTGTGGCAGGCGCGTTTCTGAAATCCATGCACAAGGACTGTGCTCCGCAAATATTCGATTCGGATGTAATAGCCATCAAATCGCGGTTCATGTCATGATTGACACATGGCCGCGCTGTTCAAAATTATTGTCCAACTCGTCGTCGACGCGGCCCGGTTCGCTGTTCTTCAGGTGCGCTCGACGCGATCAGTGCAAGCGGAGAACCTTTTCCTTCGACGGCAGTTGGGTTTGTTTAGAGAACGCGGCATAAAGCCACGGCGGGTAGATTCTGCTACCCGAATCAGTCTAGCGATCTTGTCGCGGCTGTTCGATTGGCGCGATGCGCTGGTTGTGGTGCAGCCAAAGACCATCATTCGATGGCAGCGCGCCGGCTGGCGTTTATTTTGGCGATGGAAGTGCCACTCTGGTCGGCCGAGGATTCCCGTCGAGCTACGCGCATTGATTCGCAAGATGGCGCAGGACAATCCGTTGTGGGGTGAAGAGCGAGTTGCTAACGAGCTATGGGTGAAACTGAATATTCGCGTTTCGCCAAGGACGGTGCGCAAGTACATGCCGAAACGCCCAGCGGGGCAACCAAGAGGAGACCAGCGCTGGGCCCATTCCTGAAGAACCATGCAGCAGCAATACTGGCGTGTGACTTCTTCATAGCTGTCACCGCGACATTTCGAATGCTCTATGTATTTGTGGTCATCGAGCATGGTAGCCGCAGACTGGTGCGGCTCGATGTGACGGCGCACCCGAGCGCGGACTGGGTGTTACAACAGATGCGAGAAGTTGTGGGTATAGACAATACCCACCGTTATCTGCTTCATGATCGAGACAGCATTTTCGCCAAGCACCTGGATGAATCGATCGAGGTGTTGGGCTTGCGTGTCCTGAAATCACCGGTGCGGTCGCCGAAGGCGAATTCTATCTGCGAAAGGGTAATCGGCACGATACGCCGCGAATGCCTGGACTGGCTGATACTGATGACGGAGTCGCATCTGCGTGAAATTCTAAAATGTTGGGTAGGCCATTACAACAGAGGGCGACCGCACAGTAGTTTGGGTCCCGGCTTGCCGGGCCCATCAAACTCAGTAGTGGCAACCACGAAACCTTCAAACTTCCGCCATCGGTTGGAGGAGGGTGCTGCCGTACGTTCAACATCAGTGCTTGGTGGCCTGCATCACGAGTATTCGTTGGTGCCTGCTATTGCGTGAGCGACGGTGGATTCCCTTGAAATCGCGTGGCGTTGATTTTTGCGGAGCACAGGTTCCAGAAGCAGAAATGGCGCATCGCGTAGAAGAGTGGGACAGTGCTGCGCGCGCGACGCCACACGGCAAGCCCATTGAACTGCTGCGGCGCTAGTTCTCACCCATTGCGCCGTACAGTAACGAGTCGAAAACGCGGAAAAGCTAATGGCGCATGGTCGCCTGCACCTGTCCGCTTGGCGGCGGCACCCCCATGCCTGTGCCCGCGCCGTAGCGGTCTGCAAATTCTGCTGCGAGTTTGCGTCCGTCGGGGATGTTGAGCCAAAGTCTTAACAGGTGCCGCTTGCGTTCGGGTTCGTCCCATTCCTCAAATTCAGTGCGCGAGTGCAGAACCGTGTGATTGAAGCAAAATTGCATATCACCTGGCTCCATCATCATCTCCAGCACAATATCCTTGCGCCCAGCGGTTTCGTTCAGAAACGCAAGCGCCGCGGATTCCTCAGGGGACAGCGTGAAATTCCCTTTGCGCGTAGCCTGCATGATCGATGTGTAAACATAACGCATCGAAAGCTTGCCCTCGAAGAAACTGTAGATGGGAATGTTGCCGGTGATCGGTGATACACCTTGGCGCTCTTCGCCGCGCAGGTCGTAGCGATAGCCCCGGTAGAGCAGGTCGAGATATTCCGGGTGCTTTGCAAGCACCTCATTGTAAATGGCCATCGCGCTTGCGATGCGCGACAGGCCGCCTGCCCGCGCCTTGCGAAAGCAGAGCAGTCCAACCACATCGCAATTGTCATTGTGGAAATTCAGTTCTGCGGTTGTTTGATAGCCTCGAACGTTTTTCGCGCCGTAGGTCAGTCCGCCTACGTCCTTCACATGACCCAGGAGATCACCCTGCGCATTCTGTGAAATGGGGTTGCCAATGTAGCGGCCAATTCCCCAGAAAATGCGCGCGATCTGGTCGTCCGTGTAGCGCTGAAGTGGCAGTCCCCGGATCACAATAAATCCGCGTCCATGCTCAAACTCCTCTACCAATGCGGCGAGTTCACCTGCAATGGACGGCAAGGGCATGTCGGCGCGCGTCATTTCGATAAGAGGTACACTTGATTGGGCCAGATTTGCAAGTGCCGCATCGATGTCGCGGATTGCGCTGGCAGGGAGATTCCAGTACCAGGACGTGTCATTACGTAGCTGCTCGCCGCGCCAGGCGCTGCGGTCAGTTACAGGCTGCTTAAGAATTTCGCCCATGCTATTCTCCAAAGACAACGCCCAATACAACACGATAGACCCGCGATTTGAAACGTTTGGGCGCCGAACAGTTTTAACGTTGTGGGCAGTATAGCGTAGTCACTGTCTGTGGCCACCTGGCGTGCCACGAGTTAGGGTAGAGAGGGAGATTTCATGGCTATGACCACATGGCTGGTCAGAATGCGGGTTGCTGCGAGGGCCGTTAGAATCAGGCAAGGCTCGTGCCGCCTATTTGCGCTGTTGACCGTTGCTGTCATGGGCGCCACATTGCTTCCGCCATCCCTTGCCGCGAGCGAATATCCAGTGCGACCTATACGTCTCGTCGCGCCGTTTCCGCCCGGCGGTCCGACTGACTTACTGGCGCGTGTTGTCGCATCCGGATTGACGCAGCGCTGGGGGCAGCAGGTTGTGGTTGATAATCGCCCCGGCGCGGCAGGCAATATCGGATCAGAAGTTGCGGCGCGCGCGGCACCAGATGGCTACACCCTGCTGATGGGCACGGTCGCGACACATGCGATCAACGAGAGCCTGTATGCCCGTATGCCATTTGCGCCACACAAGGATTTCGCGGCGGTTGCACTTGCGGCACAAACGCCCAGCGCTTTTGTTGTGCATCCTGCAATTCCGGCAAAGTCATTTGCCGATTTTCTGGCGCTGATGAAATCCCGAGGTAATACGCTGAATTATGCGCATGCTGGCGTTGGCACGATTGCTCATCTTGCCGTGGAGTTGTTAAGAATGCAGACGGGCATTGAGGTCACTTCTGTGGCGTACAAAGGGACGGCGCCTGCAATCAACGATACGATTGCCGGGCAGACGCATTTTATGATTACGAGCACATTGACCGTGCAACCATTCGTGAAGTCCGGCCGCCTGCGCGCGCTGGCGGTAACCAGTTCCCGGCGTTCAGCTGCTTTTCCCGAGCTGCCTACCGTCATGGAGGTAGGGCTGCCGGACTATCTGGTTGTCGGATGGGCTGGCGTGTTTGCACCGGCACGAGTGCCGCAGGCCATCATTGATCGACTCAATACGGATATCAACGCTTCGTTGGCCGGTGCAGATGTTCGTGAGCGTCTTTTAGCCTCGGGTTCGGAACCCAATGCCATGACAGCGGCTGCATTCGGCCAGTTTGCCCGCGCGGAGACAGCAAGATGGGCGAAGGTGGTAAAGCTCGCGGGTATTCGGCCAGAGTAGAACCGCCCGGCAGGACAGCCGCCGAATTTCCAGGCTCTACGCGTATTGACTATTCATCCCTGTAACTCACGTGTGCCGCGACGATGCGCCAGCCTTCTGGCATACGTATCCAGGATTGGCTTTGGCGTCCATTGCGGCTGCCGCGCGTAAACTCGATATTGGTTGTCGCGGCATCCTGGCCATAACTTGTGACAACGCTTTTGCCGACAACACGCACAGCGCTTTTGGGGTCGCGGGCGCCACGAAAAGCGGCAATCTCGGCATGGCCATAAAGGTTCTCTCCGGTTCCGCAGCGTATGGTGAGAGTGTTATTCCAGAACAGCTCATTCAGTACTGCGACATCGTTGTCGATGATCGCCTGCTGGTAGCGATCGAACGCCTTGGTGATTTCAGCGAGTACGGCCGGTTTATTGATTTCCATTGTGGTCCTTTGGCTTTAAGGTGAGATGTTCACGCAGACAAATGTGCTTGTCTGACGCATTCGAAGGCGCGCTGGATTGTTCTGTTGCCTGGAAAGTCTCTTAAAATGCCTATCAGTTGCCGGGTGTTTGCACCCAGAACCGGCTCTACCAGCATGCTGAACTTGTCTTCGAGTTCACTTGCGGACAGTGGCCGGCCGGGATGGCCGCGACCCAGGGGCACATCGGCCAGTACGACTTCCCCTGACTCAAGCGTGGCGTCAACGGCCGCGTTGTACATTTTTCGTCCTTCGACAGTCACCACTTCTATCTGCTGCATGAGGTGCTGCATCTCATCGGAATGCATGACTTCCGGCTCAAAATTATCAGCCGTAAATGGCCGGTCCAGCAGCCCCAGTGCCGCGCAATACTGAATGCTGAAACGGCCTTCATGCGACGTTTTCGGGCGATCGTAGCGCGCGATCTTGGGCAGACTGGGGCCGACATAGGCGCGCACTTTTACGATGCGGCGGCCAGCGATTTTGGCGCTTAGGTCGCGCGCCGCATCAATGACGGGACCGATTCCGTGCAGGCACGGGTAAGCCTTGCTGGAGTTCCGCAGAATTTCCCACCCAGCCGCGAAATCAGGGTGCGCAAATTCCGCAAAGCCATCCTGCACGAAAGCGCGCGCCAGCCCGCCAATGCGCTGCGAGCCGATAGCACCGCCGCCTTTCTCAAAGAGCGAAGGATCCGCGGTAAAGCCCTCTGCCGCGAGTTCCGACGCGATCACGCCATCGAACGCAGTCTTGCCGCCCTGGAAGGGTTTCATCATGCTGCCCGCGGCGATGGAAAGCCCAGCGGTCTGGCATCCCGCGATGGTCAAAGCCATGGCGGTGCGCTGGGCGTCGAGGTCCGCCATGACCGAGCAGGCGGCAGCGGCGGACAAACGCCCCAGCATGGCGGTGGCCTGAAAGCCCCGGTGAACCATAGCGTGCCCCAAGCGACGACCGCCTAGCTTGGTTCCGGTTTCAAAACCCGCCACAAAAGCTTTGCACAAGCATTCGTCGGACGTGTTTGATGTGCAGCGCAATTGCGACAGAACTGCTGCCCAGGTGGGGCCGCTGAAGTGGGCATCGGTCCAGATGTGCGTGTCGTCAAAATCCGTCGTGTGTGCA
>CANKUB010000097.1 GCA_947486575.1 Betaproteobacteria bacterium
CCAATCGCTTCGCTCAATAATGTAATGACTTGGCCGCGCTGTGCGAGGGAGCTCATTTGACCTCGTCCTCCCACAGCGCGCGGAACTTTTTTTGCAGAATCAGCAGTGCCGCCGCCTCCGCTAAAGCCTTGTCTTTACGCACTAATTCACGCTTGAGCTGCCCGTTTTCATCTCGTAACGTCCGCACTTCACCGGTGCCCGGCATCCCCACCTTTGTCAGCGTACAAAAACCCGTTTTCCAGCCCGTCAGATGATGTGCAAACAAACCCTTTTCGCGGCACCAGGCATTCAAATTCTCGCCCGACAAACCATGCGTTTCATGCAAAGCCACCAGCTGCTCCTCGGCGCTCCAGTCCTGCGGGCGCTTCTCTTTGAGCGGCCTCTGAACCGTTTTGTCTGCCGCTTTTCTTTTCATCCAATTCTTTACAGTGTGGTAATTGACGTTCAGATCTTCCGCGACCGACCGTACTGTCCGGTCCCCACGAGAAAATACCTTGACCAGCGCTTGCTCAATAAAGCCTTCAGGATACGTTGATTTCACTTTTGCCTCGACCATTTAAGATTTAAATTCCGAGGCGACAACTAGTCTGACACCGGGGGGGACGGTTGACGGTTCATTCAAACAAAGGTTCCTACTTGAAATGCTTCTGCGAAAACGCTCACTCAAGAAAGTCAAGTTTGCGTATTCGGATTTCATACGTAAGAACTGCCGGGCAACGGACGCACATGACACCGCCCTGTGCCTGCAGATTGATATCTGCGGGGACCCTCTGGGCCAACTCACGTCGTCACTACCCCGGTGCCAACCGGTAGTGACGACGTGGAGTATCAGATAATCGTCAAGGACTTAGCGGTGGTTTTTCAAGTGACGCCCCCAAGTGACAGACTATTGTTTAGCTGGCGCGATGGCTCCCGGCCTGGCGAAACATTTGACGTCTCTTCATCGGTCTTGTTGGCGCGATCCGATCATCTCTGATACAGAACTACAAACTTTCGATCGCGTCTCATTGCGATGGTCTGACTCTTAGAATTGGAATTTCCCGGACGCCAAAAATCATCTTGAGTCTCGCGCCAAAGCGGGATTGCGGGTGTGCTTAAAGGGAATCCCGGGGGTGTGGTTGACCTAACGAGCTGCAGTGACAACTGTTTAGTGTATAGTTGACAGTGGCGTGAACCGGCTTTATATTGCAGCCTAAACAAGTGACGAAAGAGGGGGCGCAATGGTTGGCGCAAAGGAGAAGTTCGGATCTTTCATTCGTCGGCAACGGGAAGCTAGGGTAATCGGCTTACGGGAGATGGCAAAAATGATCGGTGTCAGTGCAACGTACATGTCAAAGGTGGAGCGGGACGAGTACCCGCCACCTGCTGAAGATAAGGTGAAGGCGATTGCGAAGATTATTGAATGCGATGCTGATGACCTGTTGGCGCGGGCTGGCCGTGTGTCCAGTGACCTGTCCGAGATTATCAAGCGTCACCCCGTAGAACTGGGGGCTCTATTACGGACTACCAAGGGATTGACCGCGGACGACGTAGCTAAGCTACTTACCGCAGCACAGAAGGTGAAGGACAAGTAATAGTTTTATAAGCAGCAGTTGTGATGATGCAGATACAGATGGTCGAAAGATGACAATATTTATTCCATACCTCGACGAAGAGGTGATTGAGCAAGATGCGTATGACTTACTGGCTGAATATGCGCGGTCGGCTAGAGTCAGAATCGCACCACCGATACCTATTGAAGACATTGTCGAGAAGCACCTAAAGCTTCTTCTTGAATTCGACGACACTCACAGATTGTTTGGCATTCCCCGCGTTCCTGAATCAGCCCCAGATATTCTCGGGGCTATGTTTTTTGACAGTGCGCGCGTTGTAATTGATGAGAGTCTCGATCCCGATGTTAATCCTGCCAAAGAGGGGCGATATCGCTTTACCCTGGCCCATGAGGGTGGTGGGCATTGGCGCTTGCATCGTGAGATCTTTACAGCCAACTCTGAGCAATCCACGTTGGTTAATGATCCGGTAATGCCGGCTGTCGTCTGCCGCTCGAGCCAGTCCAAGGAACGGGTAGAGTGGCAAGCGGATTATTATGCTTCGTGCCTGCTAATGCCTAGCCACCTGCTGTTTGATGCCTGGCGCAAGAGGTTTGGTACTTATGATCCGTTCATTTTCGATCCTCTCAAGCATACTTCGATGGCGCATCGGCGCCTGTCGAATGGTCCACACTTAATCGGGAATTTCATGAAGGAGATTTTTCAGCCGGACTGCGATTCTTATTTTGATCAAATTGCCAAACAATTCGCTCAGATTTTTCGCGTATCGACTCTCGCCATGCGCATCCGCCTGGAAAAGCTGGAATTGCTGATCAGCGAAGATCCGAATCAACAGATTCTTGATGATGGCGTTTAGCCTTTTTTTTGAGGAGAGTGTTTAGTGTTAACTGTACAGAACAATTTTAGTGCGGCCTCGCACGACAGGACATTCGAGACGCGTGACTTCTATCTTGCCTGCTTCCTGCGGTGCGCTGGTTACGACCTCATGGACTTACGGGCGGAAGGACGACGCAAGGTTTTTGTGTTCCGTGACCGTCCGACGAGGCGTGATGACGTGCTCGGATTCTATGGCGACGCCGTCAGCGTTCGTCCTCTGGCATTTGCCGCGACAATCAAGGACATGAAAGGACTTTTGCACAATGCCTGAAGCGAAGATTGACCATCCGTTCCAGCCGGCTAAGAGAGGACAGGTTCACGAGGTGCTCGATCGCCTTGAAGGGCTCGTGGTTGACGGCCTGAGGCACGGTTTCTTCGAGTATTCAATCACCTGCGAGATCGCCAACGGCGGCAAGCGCAAACTTGTGATCCGCGCCGGCAAGAGCCACAAGTTCACGATACCTGAGGACGAAGTGCCGCGCTAACGTGGCGGAAATGGCGATCCCTGCAACGGGGACGCCCAAGATGTAAATTAATTTGGTCCGGCGTTATCGGTGGGATTCCGAGCCCGACGACTAAAGGCACGGAACGGCGACAAGCCGACCGTGAAGTCTTCAATGAAACCATCGCACGCAGTAAAAGATACCCTGATTAACCGGACACACAACGTCTGGCAACCGCGCATCCAGCGCAAACTCACCAATGAGGACGCCCGGCAAATAGCCGAGAACGTCACCGGCTTCTTCGCGATTCTCGCCGAATGGTCGCAGGCTGCGACGCCAGCCCTGGATAACAACTCAAATGCGCCGGCAGCCACGGATACACCGAAGGATTGCCATGACCGCTGAGACTCTTGCCAAGGCCCTCGGTGGGCGTAAAGCCGGTAGAGGCTGGACGGCGCGCTGTCCAGCCCACGACGACCGGACGCCCAGTCTGTCGCTTTGTGATGCTGATGACGGCAAGGTGCTGGTGTGCTGCCATGCGGGTTGCGACCAGGACAAGGTGATCTCAAACCTGCAAGCAAGTGGTTTGTGGACACGGAACGACACGCGCTCACACAGACACTTCGCACCGCGCCGCGTAACCGTCAGAACGGATCCTGACAGCGACGACTGCAAGCGTACCGAGGCCGCACTGTCGATCTGGACGGTTGCGACGACGTCGTCCGGGACCCTGGTCGAAACCTATCTCAGATCGCGTGGCTTGAATCTACCGTCCACGGCGCCGCTCCGCTTTCATGCAGCCCTGAAGCATCCGACCGGGGGTATCTGGCCGGGGATGATCGCGCTGGTGACGCGCGGGCTCGACGATGCGCCGCTGGCGATCCATCGTACTTTCCTAGCCCGTGATGGCGCTGGCAAAGCGCCAGTCGATCGACAGAAGATGATGCTTGGGCCGTGCCGCGGCGGGGCTGTTCGGCTTGCGGCGGTAGGTGATGTGCTGATGGTCGGCGAGGGCATTGAGACTTGCCTGGCTGCCATGCAGGAAGCGGGGCATCCGGCATGGGCCGCACTGTCCACCTCCGGGCTGCGTGCTCTCGATCTCCCGAAGGATGTACGCGATGTGATTGTGCTCGCAGACGGCGATGAAGCGGGCGAGGCCGCGGCCCGCGACTGCGCTTTACGATGGAAGCGGGAGGGGCGCCGCGTGCGTATCGCCCGCGCATCGACGGGAATGGACTTCAACGACATGCTGGTGCGCGGCCTGTCTTCCATTAAGGAGGGCACGCGATGAGCGACAACCAGAATAACGCCAACGAAAACCTCATCGCGAACGCTATAGATGCGGCCGAGGACATTCGCGACCCCTTGGAAGGTTTGCTGGAGAAAACCGCGGCTGATCCCGGTGCGCCTTTTGAGCCGGAGATCTTGGGCCGTCTTGCGGCATTGAAGAAGGATGACCGAGCTGCGTTTGAGGCGCTACGGTCAAATTTGAAAAAAACGGGATGTCGGATAACAGCGCTCGACGAGGCCGTCGCCGAGGAAAGCGGCGACACGGGCCGGCGCGGCCCGACGCAGGCCGACATCCTGATCGAGCTCGCACAGTCGGCTGAGCTGTTTCACACGCCCGATCGCACAGGCTACGCCGACCTCGACATCAACGGCCACCGCGAGACATGGCCTATCCGCGCTAAGGGCTTTCGCCGTTGGCTGGCTTGCCGTTTCTTTGAGGCAACGCAGGGCGCGCCGAGTTCCGAGGCACTGCAGTCGGCCCTGAACGTTATCGAGGCCAAGGCGCATTCGACGCTCCAGAACGCATTGTTCACATTCGCGTTGGCGGGCTGGAAGGACGACTCTATCTCGACCTGGTTGACGAAATGTGGCGCGCGGTCGAGATGGACGGCACCGGTTGGCGTGTGATCGACAACCCGCCTGTGAGGTTCCGCCGCGCAGCAGGCATGCAGCCATTGCCGATGCCGGTGCCCGGTGGATCCATCGAGACGCTGCGCTCTTTTCTAAACGTCCAGTCGGACGCCGACTTTGTGCTGGCAGTCGCCTGGACACTCGCGTGTTTACGCAACCGTGGTCCCTATCCGGTGATCGTGCTGGCGGGCGAGCAGGGATCAGCCAAGTCCACCTTTTCTTCAATCCTGCGGGCCCTGCTTGATCCGAACACTGCGCCCTTGCGCGCGCTGCCGCGCGAGGATCGCGACCTGTTTATCGCCGCAACTAACGGTCATGTGCTCGCTTTCGACAACGTGTCTGGCCTGCCCGGGTGGATTTCCGACACGCTCTGCCGGCTTGCTACCGGCGGCGGTTTTGCCGTGCGCCAGCTTTACTCTGATCAGGACGAGGTGCTGTTCGAGGCCGCCCGGCCGGTGATCCTGAATGGCATCGAAGATATCGTGACGCGGCCCGACCTTGCCGACCGCGCCGTGTTTCTGACTCTGGATACTATCCCGGAAGAGCGCCGCCGCCCCGAGGCGGAAATGTGGGCCGCGTTTGAGGCCGAACGGCCGCGTACTCTCGGCGTGCTGCTCGATGAGGTAGTGCGGGGCATCCGGCAACTGCCAGAAACCCGACTGGAGAGGCTGCCGCGCATGGCAGATTTTGCACTGTGGGCGAGCGCCTGCGAGACGGCGTTGTGGTCCGCGGGGGCGTTCTGGTCTGCATATTGCGGAAACCGCGACGAAGCGGTGGAAGGTGTAATAGATGCCGATCCGATTGCTGCCGCCGTGCGCGCCCTGATAACGACGCGGACGGTGTGGACGGGAACGGCTGCGGACCTTCTGGGCGCCCTAGCAGAGGGGGTGGGTGAGCGCGCTGCCAAGTCCAAGGCCTGGCCTGATAGTCCCAGAGCACTCTCAGGGCGGCTACGCCGCGCGGCAACCTTTTTACGCAAGGTAGGTATTGCAATCAGCTTCGGTCGCGAGGGTCGGGTGCGAACCCGAACCATCACCATTACCCTTTCCACGCCAGAAGAAGACGGGGCACGACCGTCCGCACCGTCCGCGCCAACACAAAAAATCCATTGCATCAATGAGTTAGCGTTAGGTTCTATGCGGACGGTAGGCGGCGATGCGGACGGTAGCGACAGCAATGGAATCTCAACCGTCCGCGCTAACCCATTGAAAATTAAAAGATGGAACGGTGCGGATGGTGCGGACGCAAATGTACCACCCCATTCCACGCCAGAAAAAGACGGGGCTACCGGTTGGAGGGCGCGATTATGAGCGCGGCCTTCGCCTTGGAGGCGGCACGCGCTGCCGGCATACGGGTCAGAATCGACGGCGACGACCTTGCCCTGGAGGCACCTGCGCCACCCCCGGGCGAGGTGTTCAACCTCCTGGCTCGGCATAAGGTCGCCATCGTGACCCTTCTTCGTCAGGCGAATGATGGGTGGGCCGTTGAGGACTGGAAGGAGTTTTTCGACAAGCGGGTCCGCATCAGCGAGTTCAACGGCAGTCTACGCGATGAGGCGGAAGCCACAGCATTTTCATGGTGCGTGAGCGAATGGCTGGACCGTCATCCCGTACGGTCTGAAGCCGGTGTCTGTGAGTTTTGTAATCGATCGCAAGGTCTCTTGCAGCCATATCTTACAGATGACTCGCTTAGGGATCCCGGACATACTTGGCTGCACCAAGAGTGCTCGCAGAAATGGCATCAAGAACGTCGAGCGAAAGCCGTAGCCGAGTTGGTGACGATGGGTATTGCCATCCCAGTCAAATTTGCAGAAAGAATTGTTATCGTTGATCAATACAACTTTTCCAAAAACGAGGGGAGTTGAGATGCCCGCATTCGCCTGCTACTTGAAATCCACCGAAGTTTCGCTAGACTAAACAACATGACAAAAGAGACGGCACCCAACATACTTTCCGATACCGCTCCCAAGCAAGCGGTGATTTATGCCCGCGTGTCATCCAAGGAGCAGGAGAAGGAGGGCTTTTCTATCCCTGTGCAGTTGAAGCTCTTGAAGGAATACGCGTCAGCGCAGGGCTTCAAGATCGCGCAGGAGTATGTGGATGTGGAGACGGCCAAGGCGACTGGGCGCACCGCTTTCGGCGAGATGGTTGCCTATTTCAAGGCGCATCCATCCGTGCGGGCGCTGCTGGTGGAGAAGACCGACAGGCTATACCGAAACCTGAAGGACTGGGTGACGGTGGACGAGCTGGATGTCGAGATACATTTGCCCAAGGAAGGCGTGGTTCTGTCCCGGGAGTCGTGTTCCTCGGAAAAGTTCATGCATGGCATCAAGGTGCTGATGGCGAAGAACTACATCGACAACTTATCCGAGGAAGCCCGAAAGGGGATGCGGGAAAAGGCGGAGCAGGGCATCTGGCCGACCAGGACGCCGCTCGGCTATCACAACATTTCAGGCCCTGATGGTAAGAAGACCATTGGCATCGGCTTCAGACCGCAAACAAGTCCTACATGGACGAGGGCGTGAAAATTATCGAACTCGCGAGCAACGCTCAAACGCTTTATGAAAACCAAGAACCACGCCAAAAAAGGCGGCTACTCAACTTTTTGCTATCGAACTGCTCTTGGGAGGATGGAAAGGTCGTCGCAACATTCCGGCAACCTTTTGATTTATTAGCGGAAACCAGCGTCGTCGCTGCTGGACACACCGCGTCAGCAGTGCCAATATCGGCAAAAAAAGAGATTTGGCTCCCCGGGCTGGGATCGAACCAGCGACCAATCGATTAACAGTCGATTGCTCTACCGCTGAGCTACCAGGGAACAGATCAACATCCTGCAAAATCGCGGCTGTCTATAGTGACTATCCATAGACAGGGGCACAGGCATAGCTTACCGAAGTAAGCCGATAATTCTAATTCTTTCAGCAACTTGCGTCAAGATTTTATAGCTGCTTACACCAATACCCTGGCGATAGCATTGGCTACGTAATCGATATTCTTTGAATTCAGTGCCGCAACGCAGATGCGTCCGCTATCCAGCGCGTAAATCGAGTATTCCTCGCGCAATCGGCGGACGTGCTCCTTGGTCAACCCGGAATATGAAAACATGCCGCGTTGATCAATCACGTGGCTGAAATCAAAATCCGCCCGCTGTGCGCGAATTTTTTCTACCAAGGCGTGGCGCATGGTTTTGATGCGGTCCCGCATCAGGCCCAGTTCTTGTTCCCACTGCTGGTGCAGCTCTGTTGAGGTGAGCACAGAGGCCACGGTTTGCCCGCCATGCGACGACGGATTGGAGTAGTTAGTGCGAATGACGCGCTTGATCTGGCTCAGTACTTTAGCGGCTTCATCCTTGCTCGCTGTTACCACGCTGCACGAGCCAATGCGCTCGCCGTACAGCGACAGTGATTTCGAGAATGAGCTCGAAACAAAAACCGCTGGGCAGGCTTTGGTGAATGCGCGCACAGCCGCTGCGTCCGCATCGAGGCTCTCGGCAAAGCCCTGGTAGGCGATATCGAGAAACGGCACGAGGTTGCGCGCCTTGACGACTTCAATGACTTTTTCCCACTGCGGCATGGTGAGATCAACGCCGGTGGGGTTGTGGCAGCAGGCATGCAGCAGCACCACGGCGCCGGCAGGCAGCTTGTCGAGGCACGCGATCATGGCGTCAAAGCGCAGGCCGTGCGTCGCAGCGTCGTAATAGGGATACTCGTTGACTTTGAAGCCAGCGTATTCCAGCAGGGCGCGATGATTTTCCCAACTGGGGTCGCTGATCCACGCCTCAGCGTCAGGGTTCAGGCGACGCAGCAAATCAGCGCCAACTTTCAAGCCACCAGTGCCGCCCAGCGTCTGCACGGTGACGATGCGGCCTGATTTAACGGCTTCACTGCCTGCGCCGAAAACGACTTCCTGTACCGCTTTGTTGTAAACCGCCAGGCCGTCGATCGGCAAATAATTACGCGGCATCGCGGTCTCTGCCATTTTTTGCTCGGCAGTGCGCACGGATTTCAGTACCGGCACCTTGCTGTCGTCGTCGTAATACACGCCGACGCCGAGATTCACCTTACTGGGGTTGGTATCGGCGTTATAGGTTTCGGTGACGCCCAAAATCGGGTCTTTGGGGGCCATTTCGACGTTAGAGAGCAGTGAAGCAGTCATAGCAATAGTTTTAGCGGTAAGTGGTTGATTGTTAGAGTGTGCAGCGCAATATTTTACCTGCGGAAGCGGCTGCGGCGCTAGCGCCAATTCGCGTGCGAAGCGCAGATCGTGAGAAAATACACGGTTCACTGGCGAAAATGCACATGGCGCACATTAAAATTTCCAATCAGCCGTCCAATGTTGTCCCGTTGTCCGGCCATCAGCCCGTAAAGGTGCTGACGTTTCCTGACAGCCCGTACCGGCTGCATCAAACGTTTGAGCCCGCGGGCGATCAGCCGCAGGCGATCGACAAGCTCACCGAAGGGCTGCGCGACGGCCTCGCGTATCAAACGCTGCTGGGTGTAACCGGCTCCGGCAAAACCTACACCATGGCGCACGTGATCGCGCGCATGGGCGTGCCTGCAATGATCATGGCACCCAACAAAACGCTGGCGGCGCAGTTGTATTCGGAGATGCGCGAATTTTTCCCGGAAAACGCGATGGAGTATTTCGTCTCGTATTACGACTACTACCAGCCGGAAGCCTACGTGCCGTCAAAAGATCTGTTCATCGAAAAAGATTCCAGCATCAACGAACACATCGAGCAGATGCGCTTGTCGGCCACCAAATCACTGATGGAGCGGCGTGATGTGATAATCGTTGCCACCGTATCGGCGATTTACGGCATTGGCGATCCGTCAGATTATCACGGCATGATTCTGCACTTACGCGAAAACGAAAAGCTCGAACAGCGCGAGGCCATCAAACGCCTGACCGAAATGCAATACGATCGCAACGACGTGGAGTTCAAGCGCGGTGTATTTCGTGTGCGCGGCGACGTGATCGACATTTTCCCGGCGGAAAATGCCGAGAACGCGGTGCGCGTCACGCTATTCGATGACGAGGTGGAAAGCATACAGGTGTTCGATCCCTTGACCGGGCATATTCTGCAAAGGGTGGGGCGCTTCACCGTATACCCGTCGAGCCATTACGTTACGCCGCGGGCGACGACCTTGCGCGCCATCGAGGCGATCAAGGATGAATTGCGCGACCGCATCGAGGTTTACCAAAAATCGAACCAGTTGGTTGAATGCCAGCGCATTGAACAGCGCACGCGCTTTGATCTGGAAATGCTCAATGAAATGGGCTTTTGCAAAGGCATCGAAAACTATTCGCGCCATTTGTCCGGGCGTAAACCGGGCGATCCGCCGCCGACATTGATCGACTACCTGCCGCCGAATGCGCTGATGTTCATCGATGAAAGTCACGTTACAATTCCGCAGGTCGGCGGCATGTACAAGGGTGATCGTGCGCGCAAGGAAAATCTGGTGAACTACGGCTTTCGGCTGCCGTCGGCGCTCGACAATCGGCCACTGCGCTTTGATGAATTTGAAGTGCTGATGCGGCGCACGGTGTTTGTCTCGGCAACGCCATCCGTCTACGAAGCCGCACATCAGGCGCAGGTGGTCGAGCAAGTTGTGCGCCCTACCGGGCTGATCGACCCACGCATCGATGTGCGACCGGCTACCACGCAAGTCGATGATTTGATGTCAGAGATTTACGCGCGCGTAAAAATCGGCGAGCGCGTGCTGGTGACCACACTGACCAAACGCATGGCGGAAGATCTCACGGAGTATTTCTCCGAGCACCGCATTAAAGTACGCTACCTTCACTCGGATATCGATACGGTTGAGCGCGTGGAAATTATTCGTGATCTGCGACTGGGCGAATTTGACGTGCTGGTCGGCATTAACCTGCTGCGTGAAGGGTTAGACATACCCGAAGTATCGCTGGTGGCGATACTCGATGCAGATAAAGAAGGCTTCCTCCGCTCAGAGCGTTCACTGATTCAAACCATCGGCCGCGCCGCGAGACATATTAACGGCACCGCGATTCTCTATGCGGATCGGATGACCGAATCCATGAAAAAAGCCATCGGCGAAACCGACCGCCGTCGCGCCAAACAAGTGGAATTCAATACCGCCAACAACATCACCCCCACGGGCGTCAACAAACGCATCAAAGACATTATCGACGGCGTATACGACCGCGATGAGGCGCGCCTCGAACTCAAGGCTGCGCAGAATAATGCGCGTTACGAAGCCATGGGGGAAAAGGATATGACGCGTGAACTCAAGCAAGTCGAAAAAGCGATGCTGGATGCCGCCAAAAATCTGGAGTTTGAAAAAGCTGCAAAGTTAAGAGACGAGTTGCGCGTGTTGCGTGAGCGGTTGTTTATACAGGCAGCGTGAAAGTTATATAAGTATTTGATTTTATTAAATAAAGTTTATATGATGTGATTGGCGTCAGTGCCGTTGCCGCAATTCGTAAAATCAGCGCGGTATTTGTGAAAAAATATTCGGAAGAGGTGGTTCTCATGTGTGCTGCCAGTAAATTGATTACGCGTGTTTTTTTTGCGGGGATGGCTGTCCTGCCAATGCTCATTGCCGGAAGCGCATGGGGGCAAGCCTATCCAAACAAGCCGATCAGACTGTTTGTGGGTTTTCCACCCGGTGGCGGCTCGGATGCGCTGGCGCGTCTGGTCGGGGCGGCACTGCCCGAGAAACTGGGGCAGCAAATCCTCGTCGACAACCGTCCGGGCGCAAACACCATACTGGCCACCGAGTACGTGAAGAGCCAGCCTGCCGACGGCTACACGCTGTTGTTTGTGTCGGCGTCGTTTTCGATCAATCCCAGCCTCTACAAACTGAGCTACGACATCGAGAAAGATTTCTCGCCAGTGACTGTCGTCGCCATCGTGCCGCTGCTGCTGATTACACATCCCAGCCTGCCGGTGCGCACGGTGAAAGACATCATTGCGCTCGCCAAGGCGCAGCCGGGCAAGCTCGATTACGCCTCGTTCGGCATCGGCAGCGCCGCGCATCTGGCGGGCGAGATGATGCTGTCCATGACCGGAACCAGCATGGTGCATGTACCCTACAAGGGCAGTGCCCCCGCAGTGGCGGACGTGATCGGCGGGCGTGTGACGATGATGATGCCGGGCATAGGCTCGGCGATCAACCTCGCGCGCGACAAGAAGCTGCGCGCCATCGCGGTCACCACCGCGAAGCGCGCCACGGGTGCGCCGGATATCCCGACGGTCGCTGAATCCGGCATCCCCGGCTTTGACGTCGCAACGTGGGAGTCGATACAGGCGCCTGCGGGCACGCCGGTGGAGGCCATCAACCGTCTCAACACGGCTATCCGTGAAGTGGTTGCAGGCAATGAACTGCGGCAGAAAATGATCAATCTCGGTTTCGAGCCGGATGCGATGAAGTCGCCCGCAGAGACCGCACAGTTCATCCGCGCGGAACGCCAGAAGTGGGCGAAGCTGGTGAAGGAACGCAACATCAAGGCGGAATAACGATGCAACCCACGGTTTGTGTCATTGGTGGTGGCATTGTCGGTGTTTGCTCAGCGTTGTATTTACAGCGCGCTGGGTTCAAGGTCACATTGATTGAGTCGGGCGAGGTGGGCGAGGGCGCGTCGTTTGGCAACGCGGGCAATATCAGCCCAGGAGCCGTGGTGCCGTATCTCATTCCGGGTATCTGGCGCGAGGCCCCCGGCTGGCTGATGAATCCGGAAGGCCCGCTCGCGGTGCGTCCTGGTTATTTTTTAAAGGCACTGCCGTGGCTGATGACAGCGGTGAAATCTGCCACGGAAGAAGCGGCCTGGAAAACCTCGCGTGCCATGCGTGATCTGCACGGTGGCACGCTGGAAGCGTATGAGGCCATCACGCGCGGCACCGAAGCCGAAGGGCTGATCGTGCTGTCCGGGCAGTTATATGTTTCGGAGAAACCTGAATCGGCACAAGGCTCAGAACTCTCGCAACGCATGCGTGCCGAGGCGGGTTTGAAAACCCAGGTGCTCGACAGCATGGAGATACGTGAGCTTGAACCCTCGCTCGCGCCCATTTTCAAAAGCGGCTTGCTACTGCCCAACAATGGTCGCTGCAAGAACCCACATCACCTGGTCAAGGCGCTGGCGGCCAGTGCTGTCCGCAATGGCGCGACGATATTGCGCGGTAAGGTCACGGGCTTTCAGAAGCAAGGCCGGGGCGTACAGGCGGTGCTGGTTGACGGTCAACCGCAAGTGGTGGAGCGTGTGGTGATTGCGGCGGGTGCCGCTTCAGGTGAATTGACTGCTGCTTTGGGCACAAAAATTCCGGTGGAGGCTGAGCGCGGCTACCACATCACCATCGCCGATTCCGGCGTAGCACCGCGAATGCCGGTGACGCATACCGATGCCAAGTTTGCCTGTTCACCGATGAACGTCGGGTTGCGGATCGCCGGAACGGCGGAGTTTGGCGGTCTCAATGGCGAACCCAACTGGCAGCGCGCGGAACTCCTCAAGGCGCAGGCGCTACGCATGTTCCCCGGCTTGCGGCTCGACAAAGTGACGCGCTGGAGTGGCAGCCGCCCCAGTCTGCCGGATGGTTTGCCCGCACTGGGCAAGGCGCCGCAGTTCGACAATGCGTATTTCGCCTTCGGCAATTCGCATTTCGGCATGAGCGCAGGCTCAGTGATGGGCAAGACTGTTGCCGAAGTAGTCGCGGGGCAAAAGCCCGGTATCGACATCACGCCGTTTAGTCCGGGGCGCTTCGTATCGTGAAGCATGGGCTAGTCCTTCTGCTGTGCGCTTGCAGTGTGGCCGAGGCTCAGGATTATCCCGCGCGCCCCATACGCATCATCGTGCCGTTCACGCCGGGTGCGGGTGTCGACATCGTTGCTCGCGCCATTGCGCAATCGCTGAACGAGGCGTGGAAACAATCGATAGTGGTCGATAACCGCCCCGGTGCGGGCGGCACCATCGCAGGCGACCTGGTGGCACGCGCTAGTGCCGATGGCTATACGCTGATGCTGGGCAACGTCAGCACGTTGGCGATAGCGCCCGCGCTTAACCCGAAGTTGCCCTACAGCCCGCTGCGTGACTTTGCGCCGATCACCTTAATCACTACCAGCGAGAATGTGTTGGTATTGCATCCCACAGTGCCTGCGACATCGATGCGGGAATTTATTGCTTATGCCAAGGCTAACCCGCGCAAGCTGAACTACGGCTCTTCTGGCAACGGTACGACCTCGCACCTCGGTGGTGTGATGTTTGCATCGATGACCGGCACCGAAATGACGCATGTGCCGTATAAAGGCAGCGGGCCTATGCTTACCGACCTGCTGGCGGGGCAATTGCAACTGTCGTTTTCATCGGTGCCCACCGCGTTGCCACACATTAAATCTGGCCGTCTGCGCGCGCTGGCAGTCACGCTTCTGGCGCGGTCATCGGTGTTGCCTGATCTTCCTACGGTGCAAGAGGCAGCCGGCTTGAAGGGCTTCGAAATTTCGCTGTGGCAGGGCATCGTCGCACCGGCTGCCACACCACGTGCTATTGTGATGAAACTCAATAAACAGATTGCTGCCAGTCTGCGCACACCTGACATCAAAGGCAAGCTGACTGTGCAGGGGCTGGATGCGGTGGGCAATACGCCAGAGCAGTTTGGCGCTTACATCCGAGATGAAATTGCGAAGTGGACGAAGGTGGTATTGGCCTCCGGCGCACGGGCAGAGTGACGACGAGGCGTGTCTGCTGGATTCACTGCTATCGACAAGTGTGCCGTCGAATCCATCGAAGCCGTATGACTCGGATTTACAATAGATAATAAAATCAAATAGTTATGTGTGTCCGTGTGAGGCGTCTGGGCTCTGTTTGGCACGAAAACAGGGTGCACGAAGGAAAGCTTAATAGAGAGAGAAAACATGGAACCCTGCGAATATTCTGCATCGAAAGCGGCAGCCGAGATTGCTGCTGGCAAAATGAAAGCCGAGACCTACGTCGCTTCGTGCATTGAGCGCGTCAAGGCACGCGAAGCTGATATTCATGCCTGGGCTTATATTGATTTCGAGTTTGTATTGAAGCAGGCGCGCCAACGCGACAGAGAGCCGTGCCGCGGCCCGCTGCACGGCATACCCATCGGATTCAAGGACGTTATAGACACGGCAGATCATCCAACGGAGTACAATTCTCCGATATACAAAGGTCATCGACCCGCGTCGGACGCTGCGTGCGTGGCGCTTGCCAAAAAGGCGGGCGGCATCGTTATGGGTAAAACGGTAACAACCGAGTTTGCCTATCGCAATCCTGGCCCGACACGCAATCCGCACAATACCCACCATACACCCGGCGGCTCATCAAGCGGGTCCGCTGCAGCGGTGGCGGATTTTATGGTGCCGATAGCGTTGGGCACGCAGACAGGAGGATCGACCATACGCCCAGCTTCATACTGCGGCATTGTGGGTTACAAGCCAAGCTTTGGGTTGATCAATCGCGCCGGGCTCAAGTTCGTTGCGGAATCGCTGGATCATGTGGGTGTCATGGCGCGGACGGTCGAAGACGTTGCGTTGTTTTTGCACGCAATTTCCAGTATCGCCATGCCGGACTTTGCCGCAGCGCCATCCCGCGCACCGCGCGTCGGTTTGTATAATCAGCCGCTGGTGAATGACGAAGGGCCGGTGATGCAGGAAAAGCTGGCACTTGCCGCGAGCGCTCTTAGCAAAAAGGGTGCAAAGGTTAGCGTGTGCACTTTTGCAGACTCGCATAACGAGATCAATGACGATCACCTGGCCATCATCGATTTCGAGGCTGCGCGAGCGTTTGAGTTCGAATACCAGAACCATCGGGCAAGCCTTTCATCGCTGCTTCTGGAAAATATCGAGAATGGCTGGCGTTGCCCGCGTGACCGCTACGACAGCGCCATGGCGAATGCCGTCAAATATTGCGCAAGACTCGCCGAACGCTTCAATGACTATGATTTTTTGCTGACCCCGGCTTCGCCCGGTGAGGCACCCGAAGGCATCGGGCGCACGGGTAATTCGATGTATAACCGCATTTGGTCGCTGCTGGGCGTTCCCTGCGTAACCGTGCCCGCCTATGTTGGACCGAAAGGACTGCCCATTGGTGTGCAAATTGTGGGGCCCTATGGATCGGACGTTCAGACGCTCTATTGGGCGGAATGGGTGCGTCGTGCATTGGCTTAAGCGTAGCGGTCACTTTGAAAGCGTGCCTTGCGTCTGACGCCCTGCCTAAATTAGTGCCGCCCGACTCAGTTCGCTTTCGCCCCTGAAGCCTTAACGGCCTTTCCCAGCCGCTCGTAATCGCTACGCATCAACGCACCCAGCTCCGCCACAGTACTGCCTTTCGGGGTAAGGCCCGCGCTATTGAGCCGCTCCCGCACATCAGCTGCGAGCAGTGCTTTGTTGATCTCACCATTGAGGCGCGAGATGATCTCCGGTGGCGTGCCGGTTGGCGCTACAAAGGCGTACCAACCGACAACTTGAAGGCCAGGCATGCCGCCCTCGATTGCGCTCATGACATTGGGCAAGCTGGGCGAACGTTCCGGTCCGGCAACCACTATTGCCCTGACACGGCCAGAGCGATGAAAAGGGGCCACAGCCGCAATACTCGCCACAGCAGCGTCGATATACCCAGCGATCAGGTCCGTCGTGGCGAACTGTGCGCCTTTGTAAGCGACGTGCAACACGTCGGCGTTGTTCAACTGCTTGAAAAGCTCTATAACGAGCTGGCCGGTAGAAGCCGAAGAACCGAAGGTGAGTTTGCCGGGCCTCGCGCGGGCGTGAGCCAGTAATTCCTGCACATTTTTTGCTGGCACTGCTGGATGCGACACCATCACCTCGGGTTGCGAACTGCCAAGCGCAATCGGCATAAAATCCTTGATGGGATCGAAGCCCGGGTCTTTGTACAGAAACGGGTTGATGGCCACCGTTCCAGCGTAGGCTATCGTGAGCGTGTAGCCGTCGGGTGCGGCTTTAGCGCCAATTTGCATGCCAATATTGCCTTGCACCCCCGGGCGGTTATCAACAATGATCTGCTGACCCAGCTGATCGGACAGCTTCCTTCCGATGACGCGCGCAAACAGGTCAATGCCGCCTCCAGGTGGAAAGGGCACAATCAGGTGAATGCTGCGGTTGGGGTAGCTCTGTGCGTGTGCTGAGCATGCGCATGAGAGTATCAGCAGTGTGGCAGCAACGCGTGAGATCACAATAGCGCTCCCAAAGGTGGGCTGCAAAAGTTGTGTGACTTTAGCCATTTGAAAGATTTCGCTGGCGTCTGAGGGGGACTTTGTGTATTGTTCCCCACTTATGGGGAGTCTCGCTGATCCGATTGTGTTTCGCCACCGCGGCCGTGACCTGACGACGGCGGATATCGCCAGAATTCAAG
>CANKUB010000098.1 GCA_947486575.1 Betaproteobacteria bacterium
GAAAGGCACCAATAAAAAAAGCCCTCCGAGAGGAGGGCTGACGCTCCGCTTGGTTACCGTTTAAACGGTCACATTGCCTTATCGGCTTCCACCTTGCCCGGAGGGGCAGGTTGGTATGGGCGTCAACCCAACTCTTCATGCAGGACGTATGCTATCTGTACAGTGTGTTTGGGTCAATGAAATAGCATCAAAAACGCTGTTATTTTGTTGCCGGTACGCAACACGTTTTCACATGAATTTCCAAGCCATTTCAGCGCCCGAAAACCTTCCGGTGGTGCGCGTTTAAACATGCTACTGTTTAAACATACTAACCGTTTAAACATTTTTAGAATGCCAATGGCGCAGGCTTTTCGGCGAGCATAACTACGCAAAAAAATGAATTCAAATAACGACTATTACCGAATTCTAGGGGTTCTTGATGATACGGAAGATATTGTCATCAAGGCGGCATATCGTGCATTGGCGCAGCGGTACCATTCTGCGTGTAACTCAGCTTTCAGGCCAATACTCGGATTGACAGCCCTAGCCACACACATGCCAGCGAAGCTCATCAAGATTAGCCCCCTTTAGTCTATAGACCGTTCGGGCTATTGACGGACTGCCTTAGTGCGCGCATGGTGTTCGTTGACCAACAACGATTTAGGTTGATTCCCATGTCCTGCTTGAAGCAATTCCGAGTAGTTGTCTCTGCCGTGCTTTGCTTGCTGGGAGTTTGCACTGCGCAAGCCGCGCTTATCTCTACAGACGATGTCGTGTTTGGAACCGGGGCAATTACCTTGGACACCGCGACTGGGCTTGAATGGTTAGATTTAACGAAATCGACAGATTTGTCCTTCAATTTCGTGTCTAGCCAACTCTATCTAGGTGGTCAATTTTATGGATATCGATATGCCCTTAATTCGGAGATTGGCGCTCTCTGGACGAATGCCGGTATCCTTATTTCGGAAGTCACAGACGGTAATCTATATCCAGATCCCGCAAATATCGCCCCGATAGAGGCGCTCCAAACATTTATTGGCATCACTCACACGATCGCAGACGTAAATGTGTCACAGGGTATAAGCGGAACGATCTTTGCCGGAAATTACCCACATTTATTGCCATTAGTGATTAACGACGGATTGACTGCCCCGATGTGCTGCGAAGAAAATATCGGTGGTTGGATTGGCAGTGAGCATCTATCAACGGTAGGAAGTTGGCTTGTTCGCGGTGTGCCGCCGCCATCGCCCCCTGTAGGCTCCATCCCCGAACCCGAGACCTACGCCATGCTGCTCGCTGGCCTTGGCCTGATGGGTTTCATTGCACGCCGCAGGAAGCAAGCCGCCTAATCACTTATTGCAACCCTGCAAACAGACCCCGCTTCGGCGGGGTTTCTGTTCGCCCCGGAGCAAACGCGCTACAGCCTCCGAATTCCCGTAGACAAGGGCAAGGGTCACCTCCAGTCTAGCAATCGCGCCAGAGCCGTCTGGCGAGCTTTTGGTGGCATTCTGAGTCGCCAGTCAAACCTGCGGAGGTATTCGCTTCAGTCTAACGCCGGACGCAACTGGGACTTCAGGACTTTCTGCCGCGCAGCTTTGGCCCTGATCCTAGACCGATACGATCCATAAGCAGCGCGAGCATTCGAAGCTCAGTGCGTACCGCCCGGTGTTCTTCATTGGCTTCAATCGTTGCTTCTCCATGTTTAAACATCGGATGGTCTTTTCCCCGTTTGATGCTTGCTGGTTTCCGAGCGCCGTGCATCCGGCATGTGGCGCAGCCATAGGCTGCCGGATTCAGACACTGGGTCTGCGAATGCTTAGCCTTAGCACGGCAGCGTTGGAATTTGTTTGGTAGGGGCATTCTGGCTCCATGATTTGGTGTATCTGGGGGGCAAAAATATGTCCTCTGCCGGATTTAAATTGCTTACCTCAAGAAAGAGCTATTTTGACTGCTTTTTTTTGATGAAATCGCAGGTTTTTTGTATCTTTATGCTTATGAGCGCCATCTTTAGGTACAAAAAGTATTGCTCTTTGTCATTAATTTTGTGTCTATTTGGTCTCTATTTAGCCTCTATGAAGAAAAATACTTTTCAGAGGCGCGTGTTTTTTACATGAAAAACCGTCTGCGAACAGGCCTCCCTATGACGTATATACGTTTTGCAATGAGAATTCATCCAATTGCAGCCCCTGCCATTGGGGACTGAACAGTTACTTAATTTTTATTAAAAGTCTATTTCAGATCGTTCCCATTTGTTGCTTAGTCAACATGGCGATTTGGAATATCGCTGATCGTTTACTCAAGATCGTTTTATCAAGTTGTTCTCCGTGCAGAGATGGTATTTCCTAGCCAGTAAGCAGAACACCCCCCCCCTTACCCTCCCCCCTTAAGGGGGAGGGTAAGGGGGGGAGGGTTATGGATTATTCATGACTTTGTTCACATGACCTTCATCGTCGAAAGTTATTAGCCCCTTTTTGGTCAACCAGTCCAGTGAGTCTTTTGCACGAGTGCTTCTATGTTTCGACTGACCAATTACTAGTGGCGTGACGCTCTCCAATAAGACACTCAGTGTCAGGGGATTGTTCTCCTTGTCAGAGAATAGCTTCGCCGCAATCTTCAGGACTATCTCGTTGTTTTCGCTTAATGTCAGGCTAGATGCGGGGCATGCCTGATAACCTATGGAGCTATCTTGATATGGAGCGACAATGCAAGATACTGCTTTATCGTTTTCCAATTCTATGGGGACGAGATTGAAACGCTTCCACCCAGTCAATTCCCCGTCGCGCTGACCAGTAACTGCCCACTGTCGCAAGCCACCGGCTTGTTTGACATGGATTCTTGTGTCGGTGGCAGCGGAAAGTGAGCTATGCCCTCGCATACGATCCTTATCGTCCCAGCCGGTATGATGAACCAATACTACTGTGCAGCGGCACTTATTAATGATTTGACGTATGCCGTACAAGATATTCCCTATATCCTTGCTGGAGTTTTCGTCCGATCCGGGAGTTACGGCATTGAAGGTGTCGACGATCAAAACATCTGCTTTCCCAAAGCCTGTATCAATGATTTTTTGTATATCTTCCGATTTTGCTAAATCGATATTGCCAGTCATAAACATCAGGTCGATGACAGGCTTCGTATTGGCTTGCTCTATGGCTTTAATGCGATTTGCTACGCCGCGTATGCCTTCAGCAGGGACATAAATTACCCTGCGCTTTATAACTTTGTGTCCAAACCAGTCCTCGCCATTAGCAATTTTTGATGCTAAATCAAGTGCTAGGAATGATTTTCCTGTTCTGCTTTGCCCGAAGATTACTACTGAAGATTCGCACTGTATTACATCTTCAACGATCCATTCTATGGTGGGCCACTGCGAAAGTTGCTCTGTCGTATGAAGCGGAAAAACACTGTTATTAAAAGCGTCTGTTGCGTAAATATTATTTTGCATTACGGTTCCCTAAGCATTGTCATGCAGCGCACATTTGAGTGCGCTGCTATTTCAAGCTTGTGACACCTTGTGGGATCCTTGGGTCTTCTGCTTCCCACTTTGTGCTATCTCCCGTCGGGAGGCCCTATCAACGCACCGCATCCGTCCCGGTGCTGTAATTCACTTACCCTGCTTGTATAGGAAGTGAAAAGGCCGGATCAGCCTTGTTTGCAGTCACGGCTATATCATCGCATGAAGTGACAAAATATACAATAAAAACAATGGGTTGGGCCGTTTAAACGCCCAATGTAAAAAGTTGGAGTGTTCGTTTAACAGCGCGATAGAGGCGATGTGATTAGGCTGTCTCAACGCAGTTTTTTAACGAGTTCCTCTGCCTTCAGGTGGGTGTAACGCCGGAGCATTTGCAAGGTCTTGTGTCCGCTGATCGCCGACACTTCCATGACGTTTAATCCATGCTCGAATAGCCGCGATACCGCTTCGTGGCGTAGGTCATGGAGTCTAAGTCCAAGGATGCCTGCACGTAGGCAAGCTCGATGAAACGCGTGATGAACTGCCCCCTTCGCAAGCGGAAACGCGAAGAAGATGCGTTAACCCAATTTCCTCGCCAACTCAGATGCGCTTGGATGATAGTACCGCTTTAGCATCGCTAGGCTTTTATGACCAGTCACCGCTGAAAGCTCAATTAGGTTCGGCAGAAAATTTGCCATTTTAGTGATTGCGGTGTGCCGTAAATCGTGGAAGTGAACGTCTTCCAGATGGGCGCGTTGGGTTGCCTTTTTAAACGCAGCCTCCAAAGCGCAATTTGTTAACGGTATTACACGCCCAGTGATGCTCTGGGGGATACTTTCCAAGAGTCGTATCGCTGCGGTTGATAGCGGAACTGATCGGCTTTCCCCATTTTTCGTATCATGGAGAAAAGCGACTCGTTGCGTTATATCGATGTCAGCCCATCGAAGTGCGAGTAGTTCCCCGCGCCGCATGGCTGTCGCTATCGCCAACTCAACTACGGGCAGCATCCAAATGCTGCGCCGTCCAGTAGGTTTTAGTTCTTCTGTGAGGCGAGCAATTTCAACATCAGTAAGAATTCGATTTCGTCCACGAGGGGACTTAGGTTTCTTAACCAGTTCAACGGGATTCGGTATGTTGATACGCCACTCTCTGCGGCTGTGGTTGATGATCGCGGAAAAGCAAGACAGTTCTCTGATGACCGTACCGGCACTAACCTTGGTGAGCCTTTCGTCCCTGAAGGCTGCGATCTTTTCAGGGGTCAGCGCGACCATTTTGTAGCAGGTCAGTGGGTTGCGTTTAAGGGCGGTGAGCCGGATGAGGTCATCTTTGTAACCTTTTAGGCTTGGGGCTACCTCTTTCAGATATCGGGTGATGATCTCGGCAAAGGTCAGCCTTTCGGCTTCGGTGCGGCTTTGGTAACTGCCGCGCTCAATTTCGACTTCAATCTCTCTCGCCCAGCGTTGTGCCTCGATCCTGCTTGGGAGGGACTTGGTTACTACGGGGTGACCTTTGCGGGTGATTCGTGCTTGCCAGATACCGTTTCTGTTGCGGATCGATGCCATCTCCTGAGCCTCATTTGGACAGGAATTGGACAGACTCTCATTTTTACGTTGCTTACTCTTCAGGTCAGTGGACGCTTACTTTTTCCGCATCCAAGTACCTGATTTACCACCACTTTTTTCGTGCAGTGCAATGTTTTCCAATTGCATGCCGCGATCCACTGCCTTGCACATGTCGTAAATCGTCAGCAAGCCTGCGGCCACTGCGGTGAGCGCCTCCATTTCCACGCCGGTGCGTCCGCGTGTTTCCACGGTGGCGATGCAATCCACGGCCACGGCTTTGCGATCAATCTTGAATGCGATATCCACATGCGTCAGCGCCAGCGGATGACACAACGGAATCCACTCCGCCGTACGCTTGGCAGCCTGTATCGCCGCAATGCGCGCGATGCCGATCACGTCGCCTTTCTTGGCGGTGCCCGCAGCAATCAATTTAAGTGTAGCGGGCAACATGCGTATACGCCCGGCGGCGCGTGCTACGCGATGGGTTTCTGCCTTGGCGGCAACATCAACCATATGCGCCTGTCCTTGCGCGCCAAAATGGGTGAGGTGTGTGAGCGGTGAAAGTTTGTTCATGCGGCAAATCGTGATTGAAATGAGGAACTTAACGCAAAGTACGCTTATCATAGCACCATGCGCGCGCGTTACTTCCTTGCGGTTTTATTGCTCACCATGCCAGCCGTGCTGGCGCAAAGCCTGCCCGATCTGGGCGAGGCCGCGCAATCGGCGCTGTCCCCTGCGCAGGAACGCCAGTTGGGCCAAAGTATCATGAAAGAGGCGCGCACGGATCCGGCGTTTTACGACGACGCAGAAGTCACCGATTACATCACCAGCGTGGGCAATCGCCTTGCAGCGCGCGGCAGTGATGTACGTCAATCGTTTGAGTTTTTCCTGATGCGTGATCCGCAGATCAACGCGTTTGCCATGCCGGGCGGCAAGATCGGCGTACATACCGGGCTGATTGTCGCCGCCCAAAGCGAATCGGAAATGGCGGGCGTGATGGGGCACGAAATTGCGCACGTTACACAGCGCCACATTGCGCGCATGATTTCCAATCAAAAAGCGAGTCAGTGGGTATCGCTGGCTTCGTTCGCCATTGCGCTGTTGGCGGCGCGCTCCAATTCGCAGGTATCGCAGGCAGTGCTGGCCGCAGGGCCGGCACTTGCGGTGCAGCAGCAACTGAATTTCTCGCGCGATTTTGAACGCGAAGCTGACCGGATGGGTTTGCAGATGCTTGAAAAAGCCGGCTTCGATCCGCGTGGGATGGAGCTTTTTTTCGAGCGCCTGCAGCGCGCCACGCGGCTGTATGAAGGTGGCGCGCCGTCGTACTTGAGCACGCATCCGCTAACCTACGAGCGCATTGCCGATATGCAGGCTCGCGCTTCGAATTTGCCGTACAAACAGGTTGCCGATCCGGTTGAATTTCACCTGGTGCGCGCCAAGCTGCGCGCCGAATTCGAACCGCCTCGCGAAAGCATCACCTATTTTAGTGACTTGCTACGAGAAAAACGTTATGCGTTCGAGGCCGGGGCACGTTATGGTTTGACGGCGGCATTGCTGCGCTACAATGATGTGCCCGCTGCGGGCAAGGCATACGCGGCACTAAAGACTGTTTTAAAACAACACCCTATGGTAGATCTGCTGGGTTGCCGCATCAAGCTCGCCGGTGGTGAGGTGGACGCGCTGATTTGTTATCGTGACGCGTTACAGGCTAACCCCGGCCATCGTGCACTGGCCTACGAATTTGCCGAAGCGCTGTTGCAACATCGCAATCCAGTTGAAGCGCTGAAAATGGTTGATGCGCGTCTGGCAATCTCGCCCGGCGACTATCGCTTGTATCAATATCAATCACGTGGGTATGCCATGTTAAACCGTCGCCTCGCACATCATCGCGCGCAGGCCGAGGCCTATGCCAGCATCGGCAGCACCGGCGCAGCCATCGAGCAATTGCAACTTGCGCTCAAGTCCGGCGATGGAGACTACTATCAGCTATCCGCCGCTGAAGCGCGGTTGCGCCAATTGCGCCAGCAGGATTCCGAAGAACGCAAAGACAGTGGCCGCAAACCCGCGTCGCCGTAATCGGTCGTGGGTTAAAGCACCAATCGCAACACCAACCCTGCGGCGCCGCAGGCTGCAATCACCGGAATAATGCCCATCTTGTAACGGAACAGCGCAATCATTGCTGTCGTACCGAGTATCAACGATGGCCAATCGAATTTACCGGCAAATGGTGCGGCTTCGGTTGCCGCGGGCCACAACACGTGCCACGCGAAAAATACCGCAAGATTGAGAATCACACCCACCACCGCAGCGGTGATGCCTGTTAACGGCGCAGTAAACTTAAGTTGGCCGTGGGTGGATTCCACCACCGGCCCGCCGAGCAAAATAAATATAAAGCTTGGCAAGAAAGTAAAGAACGTCGCCACCGTTGCCGCTGCTGCACCGGCCAGAAACAACGCATCCGGCCCGAACAACTGTTTGACCCAGCCGCCGACAAAACCCACAAACGCAACAATCATGATCAGCGGCCCCGGCGTGGTTTCGCCCAGCGCCAGGCCATCAATCATTTGCGCGGCGGTGAGCCACTGGAATTCGCCGACCACGGCTTGATAGACGTAAGGTAGTACGGCGTAGGCGCCACCGAACGTGAGTAGGGCCGCCTTGGTAAAAAACCATCCCATTTGTGTCAGCACGCTGTCGCCACCAGTGGCGTAAATCAGCAGGCCCATTCCCGCCGCCCAGATCAGCAAGCCGATAACCAGCACGCGCACAAAGCGGCCCCAAGTGAAGCGCGCGTGTTCGGGCGTGGGTGTGTTGTCGTCGATGATGGCTGTGCCGTAAGATTTCGCTTTACCATGACCGCCGCCAGTGGCGAATTTATCCGGTGCGACTCTGCCGCCAATATAGCCGATGATGCCAGCCACAATAATGATTAACGGAAACGGCAGCTTCAATGCAAAAATCGCCACAAACGCCGCAGCGGCAATCGCAATTAACACGCCGTTTTTCAACGCGCGTGAGCCGATGCGATAGGCCGCAAACACCACCACTGCGGTCACCGCGGGCTTGATGCCATAGAGCAATCCCGCCACCACTGGCAGGTTGCCAAACGCAATATAAATCCACGACAGTGCAATCAAAATAAACAGTGAGGGCAGCACAAACAAGCCACCGGCCATAATGCCGCCCCACGTGCGGTGCATCAGCCAGCCGATGTAAACGGCGAGTTGCTGCGCCTCCGGCCCCGGCAGCACCATGCAGTAATTCAGGGCGTGCAGAAAACGTTGATCCGAAATCCAGCGTCTACGCTCGACTAAATCCTGATGCATGATGGCGATCTGCCCGGCGGGGCCGCCAAAGCTGATGAAGCCAAGCTTTAGCCAGTACCAGAAGGCTTCGGAAAAACTGACGGATGGCGGTGCGGTCTGCAGAGAATCGGATGGCATGAATTTTTCCTGAGGTGTGTCGGTCGCAGTGTAGCAGCCTGTGTTGGACGAATTAAGCGGTTGTGATCAGATTGAGCGATGTAATAAATTTAAAAATATCTCTATAAATCAATAAGTTACGGTACCCCCATAAATTTATTTTCGGTGTGCAGATCAACGTATTTAGCTTGCAGCCCGCCAATCCCAGCCTGCGGCTTCCAGTTCCAGCAGCGAAGCGAAGCGCCCGCCACTTGCGATGAGTTCTGCAGGCACACCTTCTTCGACAATGCGCCCATGATCGATGACGATGACGCGGTGCGCCTCTCTGGCGGTGGCGAGTCGGTGAGCGACCGTCAGCACTGCCGCACCGCGTTTGAGCACGGTGGCGCGTAGCGCCTCGCGCAATGCCGACTCGCTGGCGCCGTCTAAAAACGATGTGGCTTCGTCGAACAGCAGCACCGAGGGGCGCGACACCAGGGCGCGGGTCAGGGTGAGCAGTTGCGCCTGGCCCGCCGACAACTGCATGCCTGTTCCACCGCCGGAGCCGCGCAGTTCAGTGCAATAGCCGTCGGGCAAGGCGCGGATAAATGCGTCAGCGCCACTGATGGCTGTTGCTTCCACTACCGCCGCTTGCGTTACGGTTTCATCCTTGAGCGTCAGATTTTCCATCACTGTGCCGCTGAACAACTGCGCTGCCTGCGGCACGATGCCGAAGGCCAGCCGCTTGTCTTTATCAGATAGCGCGCGTGGGTCGTGTCCCGCGACGCGAACCGTGCCTTGCCATGGCGCATAGAGACCAGCGAGCAGATGAACCATGCTGGTTTTTCCTGCTCCGGTGCGCCCGACCAGCGCTACGTGTTCCCCAGCGGCAACGTGCAGCGTTACGCCGTGCAGCACCGGCGCGTCGGGCGTATAACCGAACACCACATCCTCGCACATCAGGCCACTGGTTTGCTGCTGCCGTGGTTGTGGCGGCTGCTGTTGATCAGCAGGCAATGCCAGCACCTCGAGGATACGCTCGGCACCAGAAAGCGCACCCTGCACCGTTTGCCATTCGTCACCCAACGCGGTGACCGGTGTGAAAAAGCGTTGCAACAGTAAAGCAAATGCAATCAGCGTGCCAATCGAGACATTCACCGCGCCAAAGCTGTCGCGCGTACCTGCCCACAGCAGAAAAGCGATGGTGCCGGACGTTATCGATGCGGTCAGCGGTGGATAGAAGCTGGCGTAAATCGTGGCGCGGTTCGATGCCTGTAGCACACGTCGCAATACCTGCCGGAAGCGTGTAACGAAATTTGTCTCGCGTTTGAAAGCCTGTATCACCTCGACACCGCGCAGAGTTTCCTGCAGGCGGGTGTTCATTTCACCCACCGCTTTGCGGCTGGTGCGCTCGGCGTCGCGTATGCGCACCTGGAAATAACGCGTGACTATGATCAGCGGCGGTAGCACCAGCGCCACCGCCAGCGCCAGCACGGGGCTGAGAATAATCATCGCGGCGGCGATGGTCAGCAGGCGAAACAGATTCGCCACCAGGGTGGCGACGCCACTGGTGAACAGCGTGTCCAGCGTGTCAATGTCCGCGGTGCAGCGGCTGATGGCGTCGCCCAGCGGCGTGTGGTCGAAATAGCTTGCGGGCAGACGCTGCAAATGATCGAACAGTGTCACGCGCAGATCGCTGAGCACCCCTTGCGCCACAGACGCCGCGAGGTAACCATAGACGAACGCCATACCCTGACCGAGCGTTATCGCGCCCAGGTAAAACAGCGCCAGCGTGAGCAAGCCTTCGCGCTTGCCCAACGCCAAATGGTCATCAACTATCCAGCGGATGAGCATGGGCGGCAGCAGCTCAAACAACGCGCCCGTCAGCACCAGCAGGGCTATCACCATGAGCATGCGCTGACTGGGGCGTATCAGCGCGCCAAGCTGCCGCCAAAAGCGCGCGCGTGCAGTGGTGTTAATGCCAAAATCGGCGGCGCTCATGGCGCGCCCTCGCGCTTTGGTACCTCTGGTGCCTCTGGTGCTTCTGGCACTGCAGGTTCGCTGCGCGCGCTTTGTACCTGCGCATGGAAGATGCGCGCGTAGACGCCGCCGCGCGCCAGTAATGCTTCATGCGTGCCTTGCTCCGCTATTCGGCCGTTTTCGAGCACCACCACGTGGTCGGCCTGCGCAAAGGCCGCGAGGCGCTGTGAACACAGCAGCACGGTTGCGCGTTCGCTGGCCGGTTGTTGCGCGCCAAAGGCCTCACGCAAAGCTGTGACGATACGTGCCTCCGTTTCGACATCCACCGCTGAAAATGGATCGTCCAGCACCAGCAGTCCTGGCGTGTCAGGGGCGTAGGCCGCAAGTGCACGTGCCAAGCCCAGGCGTTGCCGCTGGCCGCCAGAAATGCGCACGCCGAGTTCGCCGATCACAGTGTCCATGCCAAGCGGGAATTCAGCAATGTCGGTGTCGAGCGCCGCCAGTCGCACGGTCCGCGCAGCCAGTGCTTCGACTCGCGCAGCGAGTACCGGGGAATCGGAGGCTGCTGCCGATGACATGAGCACGTTATCGCGCATCGAGCCGGAGAAAAGATGCGCGTCCTGCGGCAGATAGCCGATGAGACCGCCCTGGCAATTGTGATAATCGAGGGTAGAGCCGTCCGCTGCGGATAACGACACAGTACCCGACGCAATGGGATAAATGCGGAGCAACACACGCGCCAGCGCACTCTTGCCCGAACCCACTGCACCGGTCACCGCCACCAGACTGCCTGGCGCAATCGTCAGCGAAAAGTCGGTGAGTGCGGGTTGCGTCGCGCCTGGATAGGCAAAGGTGACGTTCGTCAGTGCAGCGCCCAGCGCACCGTAGTGAACACGTTGCTCTGTGATTTCCACAGTTTCGATGCCCGCGATATGTCCGGGCTTGAACGAAGCGTAGGGCGGTTCGCGCGCCACGCCCAGTGCCGGTGCGAGCATCGGTGCCAGCCGCGCGTAAGCTGCGGCGCCGCTCTGAATGGAATTGACCATCTGCGGGATGCGAAAGCCGCGCTCGACAAAGCGGATAAACAGCGCCAGATAGCCCACGAAAACGCCGACGCTCATGGCGCCATTCACCACCCGTTCGCCGCCCTGCCAGATCACCACCAGAATGCCAGCAGTCATCAGCGTGTTGTACAGCGGCGGCAGACCCAGACGCAGCCGCGTTGCGCTCAGGTTACGCGCGGCAAATGCCCGCGAGTACGTTTTGATCACGTCTGTCGCTGTGGCACCACGGCCAAAAAAACGCAGCACGCGCAGCCCCGACAGTAACTCCTGAATGTTCGCGGTGAGCGCGGCGTTTGCTTCCCTGGCGCGGGTGGTGCGCGCGCGCACCCAGCGGCCCGACGCGTGGGCGATGAGCATCGCGAGTGGCACCGGGGCCAGCGCCAAGAGTGTCAGCGGCGCATCGATAGCCAGCATCGCCACCACGAACGACAGCGAAAAAAGTACGGTATCCCAAGTCTCAATGGTGAACTCCCGCAGGCCGACGCCAAGCACGTCGACGTCGCCGGTGATGCGCGCCATTTGCTCGCCGATGGACGACTTGTGCAGATCAGCGAGTGGCCGTGATAGTGCCCCGCGCAGGGCATCGGCGCGCAGATTGGCACGCATGCGTGTGTTGGCGGTAATCAGCCACCAGCGTTTGAGCACGCGCGGCCCCTCGGTCAGCAGCGTGCCGGCGATCAGCAGCAGGGCCGCGAGCGTCACATCGTCCCGCGTGGCTGCGCCGCGCTCCAGCGCGAGTACCTTGTCGATCGCATTGCCCAGCAGAATGGCCGGCAGAATCACCGCTGTGTTCATCACAATGCCGGCCAGCGATCCGATGACGAGCTGGCCCGCAACCTGACGAAAGTACGCGCGCAGTTGCCAGAGATAATTCATCTTGCCCAGACTACCGTACGCCAGCCGACGGCAAAAACGCGCCTGGAGAATGGAAAAAAATATTTTGCAGGAAAATTACGAACACACTTCGTCCCGGTGATCATTTCCGCCGTGCCTGGTAATCCAGGCACGGCGGGAAGCAGGCAGTACTTGGACGAAATGTCTTGAGCGTCTTACGAGTCATACGACAGGCCGGGTGTCTGCCTTGAACCCGACTGGAAATTGCACGTGAATACTAATCGAAGTGATAAATGCATTGCAAGGTCGTCGTCGCTTGCTGGTATGCGGGTGCTTCTAAAAAATTCATGTAAAAACAAATAGTTAGAGAATAAATACCCGACTGCATTATTTGCTGCGGATGGGCGTTTAGAAGCCGTGTGGTCTCCTCGCTTATAATCAGCCCTTGTTTCAAATGCGCGCGCGCTGCGTCTGATAAACACCCACGGCGACCAGCCAGTGTCCCGCAACCGAAAGACGAGGGGAAATCGTGTCCACCACATTTGATAAAGAGCTAGACGCACGTGGCCTGAATTGCCCGCTGCCGATATTGCGCACCAAGAAATCCCTGACCGATATGAGTTCGGGCCAGGTGCTGAAAATATTGGCGACCGATCCGGGCTCCACCAAGGATTTTCAGGCATTCGCCCGGCAAACGGGCAACGCGCTTTTGTCGGCAGACGAAGCCGATAAAGTATTCACGTTTTTCATGCAGAAAAAATAGGTAGCGTGGATTTGCGTGTATCTGCCCGGCGCCGATCGTAACTATCGCGTACTGGTGCTCGGTGGCTACGGGCATTTTGGCGGGCGTATTTGCCGGGCACTGTCAACAGCCGCCACGCTGATTGTCGCTGGCCGTGATGCCGCCAAAGCCACACAGGCCGCGCGAACGCTGGGCACCGTACACGAAGGTGTAGCGCTCGATTACACCGCAACCGATCTTGCGGACCGCTTGCGTGCGCTGCACGTTGATGCCGTCATTCATACCTGCGGTCCGTTTCAGGGGCAAAGTTACCATTTGGCGCAAGACTGCATTGCAGCGGGCGCGCATTATATTGATTTGGCCGACGGGCGCGAATTTGTGACGGGCATTTCCGCGCTCGATGCGGCTGCGCGCACGGCCAGCGTGCTGGTGGTCAGCGGCGCGAGTACGCTGCCTGCATTGTCGTCTGCGGTGATCAATGAACATCGCGGGCACTTCGCGCGGCTTGATACCATCGATATGAGCATCGCACCAGGCCAGCAAACGCCCCGAGGCGTGGCGACATTGCAGGCGGTGTTGTCGTACTGCGGCAAGGCGTTCAGCGCGTGGGAGCAGGGCCGCTGGCAAAAAGTTTACGGCTGGCAGGATTTGCATCGGTTCAGCTATCCCGAGTACGGCAGCCGCTGGTTGGCGCGGTGCGACGTGCCGGATTTGCAACTCTTTCCGCAATATTACCCGGGCGTGCAGCGCGTGCGCTTTGACGCGGCACTCGAAGTGAAGCTGGCTCAGCTGGCATTCTGGCTGCTGGCGGGCCTGGTGCGCGCGGGGTTGATCACAGACGCCAGCCGCTACGCGCGCATTTTGCAATCGCTGGGCAAATATTTCGACTTTCTGGGCGGCGACACCGGCGGCATGCACGTGGGCCTTACCGGCACCGATCACGACGGGCGGCACGCGCGTATCGATTGGCATCTGATCGCGCGGCAGGGCCACGGCCCGGAAATTCCGTGTATGCCCGCCATTGTGCTCGCGCGCAAACTGGTGACCGGAGCACTTACTGCCCGCGGTGCAATGCCCTGCATGGGTTTGATGTCGCTGGCAGAATTTGCCGAGGCCGTGGCTGCGGCGCAACTCGATATTGCGTGGCGCACGTATTTCAAATGACCAGTTATCTGGCACTGAAATATTTTCATCTGTTGAGCGCCGCCGTGTTGTTGGGCACTGGCATCGGCATCGCTTACTTCATGTTCACGGCGTGCATTTCGCGCAACCTTGAAGCGCTGCGCGTGGTGGCGCGCAACGTCATCATTGCAGACTGGATTTTTACCGCCAGCTCCGTAGTCATACAGCCGCTGACGGGCGCGTGGATGATGATCGAACGCGGCTGGCCGTTTACCTCGAACTGGTTTATCGCCACAGCGCTGCTGTATGTGGCTGTGGGCGCGTGCTGGATACCGGTGGTGTGTTTGCAGTACCGCATGGCACGGCTGGCGCGCGAGGCCGTGAGCTATGCCGCGCTGGGCGTGGAATTCAAACGCTCGTTTCACTGGTGGGTAGCGCTCGGCCTACCGGCGTTTGTGATGGTGCTGGCGCTGTATGCTCTGATGGTTTTTAAACCGGGCATTTGATCGTAGGCCAGCGAACATAGGCTGCTGGACGTGGTGTACAACCAAGCGCGCGTGGTCGTCATGGTGATTATTATGTAACATATTGTTTTTAAAAGATAATTATTAATTTTATTCGATGCGTATCCGTGAAATATTTCCTCTCATGAATACGGGTATGCACGGTAAGCTGATGTTGAACTATCGTCCGCAAGTGGCGCACCATCCGATTATTCAGGCACTGGGGAGTAAGCAATGCTATTGATTTCCAGACGCGCATGGTTGGCGCGCATCGCAGGCAGCAGTGCGGCATTGGCTGCTGGCATGGGCTATATGCGCGAAGCATTGGCGCAGGGCGACATTAAATCCGGCGTCAGCCGTATCAACGGCTCCGTGCTGATCAATGGCAAAGCCACGCAAGTGGGCGCACAAGTCCGGCCTGGCGATGTCGTCGAAACCGGGCGCGGCGATGCGGTGGTGGTGGTCAATCGCGATGCGTATATGGTGCGTGCGGGCACGAAGCTGGAGTTTGGTGGCGGCGCGAGCACGGCATCGCAGGGTACGCTGCGCGTGCTGGCAGGCAAGGTGCTGTCGGTGTTTGTGCCGGGAAACCGAGTGGAAATCGTGACACGCACGTCCACCATCGGCATACGTGGCACGGGGCTTTATGTTGAGTGTGTTCCCGATTGCACCTATGCCTGCACTTGTTACGGCTCGGCGCAACTGAATCCGCTGGCCGACCCCACGAAAGCGGAGACGGTGACGACGATGTATCACGATGCGCCGCGCTACATTTATGCGTCGGCGAAAATGTCTGCCAAAGGATTGCTGATCGAGCCTGCGCCGGTGGTGAATCACACCGACGCTGAGTTAATTTTGCTCGAAAGTCTGGTGGGGCGAAAAGTGCCGTTTGTGGGTGGAAAGTACTAACCGCCGTTGGCGTGCCGGTATTGATGTTGGGGTGAGCTTGCGAACTCCAACGTTCGAGGTTGCGCACTGCAATTGTTGGGGTTTCTTCGTCACCCCAACCTACGGGGTTTCTGCAGCAGGTCGTCCGAACAATTGCCGTATCGACGCCAGCACGCGCTTTAGCCCGCGCCAGATTTTCGGCAGCAGCCAGATCGCGAGAATGAAAAACACGATTAAAAATCCCAGGAACACCAGCGGATAAAACAGCGCTGTCCACACCGCGCCTATCGATAGCGCATCTTCGCTGAACGAGGCTGTCCAGTTGCTGAAAGGTTCGGGCGAAGTGTTGATCAGCGCGCGTGTGCTGGCTTTGGTGATGTGGCTGCCCGCAGCGATGGTGCCGCCCAGTATGGCTGCGGCGACGCTCATGCCGGGATCACCGCCTGCAACCGCGGCTGCTGCAAGCAAAGCACCTGCGGGGACGCGGATGAAGGTATGCGCGGCATCCCACACGGAATCAAAGCCGGGAATTTTGTCGGCTAAAAATTCCACCAGGAACATGAAGCCCGCTGCGCCCATGACCCAGCCGTTGCCCAGCGTTTGCAGATTGGCGGGCAGCGTGTAGATGCCAAAAAAATGCAGCAGCCCGAGAAAAAATACCACGGCGTAGAGCCGCACGCCGCTGGCCCAGCCTAAACCGGCAGCGGTTGCTAATGAGGCTAAAGCTTCCATTGAAATTCTCCTGTGACAATCAACGCGCACAGTCTAACGCGGTGTACGTGGGTGCGTCACGCGCATGGGCAGCGGAAGGCGTATTATGCAATGCTGTGTAAGATAGAACTTTAAATAGTGTTTAAAAACATATGGTTACAGAGGTTTCGCGCATGATTAAACTTTATCAGTTTCCGCCCGCTTTCGGCTTGCCGAATATGAGCCCGTTCTGCATGAAGGTCGAAACCTATCTGCGCATGGCGGGCTTGGCGTATGAATGTCCGCGCGGCGCTGATTTGACGAAATCACCCAAAGGCAAAATGCCTTACATCGATGACAATGGAACGGTAGTCGCCGACTCAACGTTCATCATCGATTATCTCAAGGCGACGTACGGTGACAAACTCGACGTAAAACTGTCTGCACGCGAACGCGCACTGTCGCTTACGATTCAACGCACGTTTGAGGAAAGTCTGTACTGGGCTGCGGTGTACTCGCGCTGGATTGAGGATGCTGGATTTGCCATCGTGGGCGAAGCGGCATTCGCACGACTGAAATTCCCCATGCGACAGTTGGTGCCGGTGATCGCGCGGCGCATCATGCGCAAACAATTGCACGGGCAAGGCACGGGGCGGCACAGCCGTGACGAAATCTACGCCATGGGTAGCCGCGATATCAGCGCGCTGGCGGAACTGCTTGGCGAGCAGGCGCATTTTCTGGGTGATGAGCCGACCTCAATTGATGCCACGGGCTATGCGTTCCTGGCGAATTTACTGTGGGCGCCGATTGATTCGCCGCTGCGCGCGCATGCGCAAAAACTGCCGAATCTGGAGGCTTATTGCCAGCGCATGAAGGTGCGTTATTTTTCTGCTTGAATGAC
>CANKUB010000099.1 GCA_947486575.1 Betaproteobacteria bacterium
ACGTCTTCGCCTTTGACGATGCGCACTCCGGCGAGCGGCACCGACGCCACGATGGCGCCCTTGCGCCGGCAAATAGAGCAATCGCAGCGGCGTGGATTCACGATGCCGTCGGGCAAATCCAGTTCCAGCTCAACCGCGCCGCAATGGCATGTGGCGCGATGTTTTGGCTGAATAACGGTGGCGCCCACTTTTTTGATCATACGGCCCTCCAATCAACGCCTCAATCCACTGGCGGAATTTTTGCGCGTGCGACGATATCCTTCCATGTCCGGATCTCACGCCGGTACCACTGCGTCAATTCACTGATGCTGAAGGCTTCGGACGTGCCGCCTTGCTTGTGTATCTGCTCCCTAATATCGGGCAGGGCGACCACCGTGTTGATGGCTGTATGCAGCGCCCGCAGGGTGCCCGTTGGGGTTTTGGCTGTCACATAAACCGCTGCAGTGGCACCCGCTCTCAAGCCTGGCAGCCCGGCTTCAGCTGTGGTGGGCACGTTGGGATACGACGCGATGCGCCGATCACTGGCCACTGCCAGCATGCGTACGCGTCCGCTGCTGAAGAACGGCTGATACGGCGTCGCGTCCATGATGGCGAGTTGCGTTTCGCCGGTAGCAACGGCCAGTGCGGCAGCGCCTGTGCCGCTGTAGGTTATAACCTCTATGCGAATATTGTTACGAATTTTGAACAGCTCCACTGACAGGCGTGTGCCGATGCCTCCGGCTGAAGCGTTGAGCGAAGCGGGATTTTTTTGCGCCAGCTGGATCAGCTCGCGCACGCTTTTCACCGGCAGATGTGCGTTGACCATGATCGCGTAAGGGTACTCTGCAATGGCAGCAACGGGCTGTATGTCGTTGATCGGGTCAAAGCGCAGCTTGCGGAACAGGGCTGGGTTTTGTGTCGAAGCGGTTGCACTGAAAAGCAGAGTATGGCCATCCGGTGCCGATTTGGCCACGGCTTCAATACCGACATTGCCCGCTGCACCCGGGCGATTTTCGACGACTACTTGCTGGCCCAGTAATTTGCCCAGATGCGGTGCAATCAGGCGCGCGGTAATATCGTTGGTGCCACCGGTGGAAAACGGCACGATGGCGCGGACAACACGCTCAACACGATCTGCGCGTTCCGGGTATTGCGCATGGGCGGAAAGCGCAACGCTCATCGCGATACCCGCAGTAAAACCTGTCTCAGCCAGCGCTGCGCACCTTATTTTTGTCCTTCCAAGCCTGCTATTGACCACTGTCATTAATCCTCTACGATGCTCAACCCTTTATACTTGCGGGTATCTCGCACAAGTCGGACATACATTACACCGTTCGGGCGGCTCCTGTCGAAGCCCGCTCAACTTAAAGCGGGTGGCCTGAAAATGAAGTCTACTGGACGATCCACTGTGCGGCTAACGGCCGCCGTTGTTTTCCTGGCGGTGCCGCTCTACGGCGCTGCTGCCGACTATCCAGAACGCAATATTGTCGCTGTCGTGCCCTTTGCCGCTGGTTCGTCCAACGACGTTATTGCGCGCCGTGTCAGCCCACCCCTGGCTAAAGCGCTGGGCCAGCAGGTTATTGTCGAAAACCGGCCCGGCGCAGATGGCCGTATCGGTATTGAGGTCATGGCCAAGGCTGCGCCCGACGGTCATACTATTTTGTTCAGCGGCGGCGCGGTCGCCCTGATTCCAGCCTTGCGCAAAAATGTGCCGTGGGACCCGGCGCGCAATATTCAGCCCGTGGCCGAATTGGGCACTATTCCTTACGTGATTGCCGTGAATCCCAACGTGCCTGCTCAAAATGTGAATACGTTCATTAAGCTTGCGGCAGCACAGCCGGGAAAGCTCAATGGGTCTGCCGGCGGTAATTCATCCGAACTGGCGATTGCCTTGTTCCGTATCAAAACGGACACACGCATGGAAATCATTCCGTATAGGGGCACAGGTTATGCGGCGTTGGCGGTGGCCACGGGCGAAGCGGATTTTGCGATCATGGATGCCTCGGCGTGGCTGCCGTTCATGCAGTCCAAAAAAGTGCGTGCGCTGGCAGTGATGGGCGCCAAGCGCATTGCTGCGATGCCCGATGTGCCCACCATGCGTGAAGCCGGATGGACCAATCATGACAGCGGAGCACAGTTTGGCATCTTCACCACTGGCGGCACGCCCATGAGCGCCGTGCGCAGACTCAATGCGGAAATCAACCGCATCGTTGCCACACCGGAAGTGACTAAAAACTTTATAGCTATTGGTATGGAGCCGGGTGGCATGTCGGCGGAAGATTTCACCAGGCGCTACCGCGCAGACCTCGCGATGTGGAAAGACGTGGTCGCTCGCGCGAAAATTCCGATGACGGATTGACAGTGCTATGCCTTGACCTTCAGTGCAGCAGCAATCCTATTGCGCCCGATCCCTGTTGTGCCGACCGCGTTACTTTACCGGCTCAGTGCGCGGCTGCCCCACATCTTTGACCATGAACACCAGTATCTTCGCTGGTTGCGTGGCACTCGCGTTACGCGACACGGCATGTATATCGGTGGGGTTTTCATAGAATGTTTCGCCAGCGGCGAGCTTTACCAACGGCCCGCCGTCAACCTGCATTTCAACCGCGCCTTCGAGCACGTAAACAAATGTGTTCCCGTTGTGGCGGTGCCGCGCAGAACTAGCGCCTGGCGCGTATTCCACTGTAAGCACCGCCGCTTCTTTGCCCGCTATGCCGGCCAGCGCTTTGGTCATCAGGTCTTTGGCCTGAACGGCGGGCGGGGTTTGCGCGAGTGCGGTGGTGGTGTGCAACGCCAATGCGAGGCTCAATACAATCAAGCGGGTTTTCATCTTGTCTGCTCCTTGGTTGTCATGGGTTGTTTTTAAACTATCTTTGTTTTGATTGCCAAGGGTCACGCCTGCCGACTGTGCTCTAGTCAAAAACGCCAGTATGCGTAGGCGGGAAGTAGCGCAGAGTATTCCGGAAATCGGTACAGGGCAATCAAGTAACTGAAGCCTTATTTGCCATCTCCTGCCCCTGCAAATAGCTCTCCAAATTCCGCAAAAATATCTCCACCCCGCGCGCATAAGTGCCGGTGGAAGCCCCCGCGTTGTGCGGCGAAATCAGCACATTGGGTAAATCCCACAGCGGCGATTCCTGCGGTAGCGGTTCGGTGTTGAACACATCCAGGTAAGCGTGGCGTAAACGCCGCGCCTTGAGCGCATCCGCCAGCGCGGCTTCGTCGATGACTTCGCCGCGCGCGATATTGGCGACACCCGCGCCGGGTTTCATCAACGCGAGGCGTCGCGTGTCGATGAGGTTGCGTGTTTCCGGCGTTAGCGGACAGGCGATTACCAGCCAGTCGCATGTCGGCAGCAAACCATCCAGCGCTGCGGGCGGCAGCACTTGATCGAAATGCGCCGTAGGTGCCGCATTGCGCCGGATACCGATGGTTTTCATGCCTGCTGCGTGCAGCACCCGCGCGATGACTGTGCCGATGTAGCCGATGCCAACGATCACAGCGGTTTGCCCCGGAATATCCGGCGGCACATCGCGCCCACGCAGCGGCAACCACTCACGCCGCTGTTGCGCGCCGAGCCAATGCGGCACGCCGCGCGCCAGCGCTAGCACGCCGGTCACACAGGCGAGGCCCACCGATTCCGCCTGTGCGCCCGCGCTGCTGGTCAGGCGCACGCCGCGCTTCATGGCATCGACGTAACGCTTTTGGTCCATGCCTGCCGAGTAGACCGCCATCCATTTGAGGTTTTGCGCGTGGTCGATGATTTGCCAGAACGCCAGTGCCGCCGGACTCAGCACGCTTTTTTCTGTGCCTTCCCAGATATCGCGCGAGTAGTAGGCGGCTTCGATGCTGGCAATCTGTGTGGCGTCAAGTTGCAGGCCGGGTGTGAACGGCAGCAGTTCAAGCGGCTTGGGCGCGCCCGCCAAAATTTCGTTCAGGCGCGAGCCGAATTCGGCGGTAACTTTGCTGGAGATGAGGAGTGTCGGTTTCATGTCTGTAGCATTGGTATTAGAGCAGCGAGCTTACACGCGCGGCGGCAATTCGTCATGAGTGCGGGAATGCTTGGGATGTAGAGATAAGTATTTGTTTTTAAATAATAAATAGTTTTCTGATGATGGCGTGTGCCGTGATGCCATCACGCGCCTCGCAAAAAGCCGCTATGATCGTGGTCAACATTTTTGCAGGAAACAAATCCCATGACCATCGTTGCCGAAAGACCCTTTACCAACACTGTCGGAGAAACCCGCGCGAAATTCAATTACGTGGTTGATAACGGCAGGCCACCCGTGCGCTACATTGATTGGCCGGAAATGGCGCACATGGCCGTCGAACCCGTGTACCAGCAGCATGAGATGGCCGTACGCAATGGCAGGCCGCTGCGCGACACGTTCAACATCGATACGCACGGTTTTGTATTCGTAGACCATTACACGCAAGTCAAGGATTTCACCGATGAAGCACAGCGTGAGAACGTGTATGACGCAGAAGTGCAAGCGCTGATTAAAAAACATACCGGCGCGGCAGACGTGGTGGTGTTCGATCACACGTTGCGCGTAAGCGATGCGCAGGGACAGAAATCGATCAACGCTCGGCCTACGGTAAAGGGTGTGCACAACGATTACACCGAGGCGTCCGCGCCGCGGCGCCTGCGTGAAATCGTTGGCGATGCCGAAGCTGATCGCCGATTGAAGAAGCGCTGGGCGATCGTGCAGGTATGGCGGCCGATACGGGGCACGGTGATGATCGATCCGCTGGGCATTTGTGATGGGCGCAGCATTCCGCAAAAGGGTTTTATCCGGGTTGAGCGGCGCTACAAGGATCGCACTGGTGAGGTTTACCACATCGCGCACAATCCTTCGCACGTGTGGTTTCATTTTCCGCAGATGGAGCGGCACGAGGCGCTGGTGTTCAAGGTGTTCGATTCAGACACCAGCAAGCCCTCGCGCTTTACCGCGCACAGTGCGTTTGATGATCCCGCAACGCCAGCAGATGCACCGGCGCGTGAGAGTATTGAGACGCGCACGTTTGCGTTTTTTGACTGAGGGAACAGCCAATGGAACTCAAGGGTTGCACCGCGATAGTCACTGGCGGCAGCGGTGGGCTGGGCCAGCGCATTTGCCACGCGCTGGCGCGAAACGGCGTTAACGTAGTAGTCAATTATGCTGAATCAGAAGCCGCGGCAAAAAGCGTCGCCGAAGCATTGAAAAAGCTCGGCGTGCGCGCAATGGCCGCGCGCGCCGATGTGGCCGACCCAGCCGCCGTGGCACGCATGGTCGAACAAGCCCAGGCGGAGTTCGGTCGCGTAGATATCCTCGTCAACGATGCGGCGTTCAACAAGGAAGTGGCGTTTGCCGATCTGGATGGCCTTACGCTTGAGTTGTGGAATCACATCATGACCACCAATCTCACCGGCACATTCAATTGCATCAAGGCCGTCGCGCCACTGATGAAAGCGCAGGGTCAGGGCAGGATTATCAATATATCCTCTGGCGCGGGCATTGTGCCGCGCGGCAGCAGCATTGCCTACGCCGTTTCCAAGGCGGGCATGATTCACCTGACCAAGTGCATGGCGGTTGCGCTCGCGCCAGTCGTAACGGTGAACTCCATTGCGCCCGGTTTTATGGAAGGCACGCGCATGAGTGCCAATTGGTCAGCCGCCTATGCAGCGACCGCAGCCGATAGAACGCTGTTAAAGCGTACTGTGGACAAAGACGATGTGGCCGAACAATTGATTACGTTCTGCCGCAGCGACAGCGTTACTGGACAAACGATTTTGATGGATAGTGGCCGGGTATAACCGTCCGCTGCCGGTGTTATTGAAACCAATGGTCGTTGGAGAAAATGGGCATGAAGCCAGTCAAGATCGGTGATGTAAGTGTATCGAGCATTATTGAACGCGAAGGCCCGTGGCGCGCGCCGAACATCATGTTCCCCAGTGCTACGCCGGAAAAATTGGCCGAGGTGATGTCGCTCGTGCCGGACTTCGCCTACGATCGCGACAAGGATCTGCTTTGCATTACGTATCAAACCTTTGTCGTGCGCACCCCGCGCTGCACGGCGCTTATCGACACCTGTGTGGGTGAGCACCAGCGACGGCCGCCCGCGCTGCTCTTTGACAAAAAACCCTGGCTTGATGGTTTTGCGCAGCACGGACTCAAGTTCGAGGACATCGACTATGTATTCTGCACGCACTTGCATGTCGATCATGTGGGCTGGAACACGCGTCTGCGTGATGGCCGTCTGGTGCCGACGTTCCCCAACGCCAGGTATGTGTTCAGCCGCCGCGAATATGAACATTGGAAGCAGGCGACCGATCCCGGTTTCGCGGCTATTCACGAAGACTGCGTGGAGCCCATCGTCAATGCAGGGCAGGCGTTGCTGGTTGACGACGCGTATGTGCTGTCCGATGAGCTATCGCTGGTGCCTACGCCTGGCCACTCGCCGGGCCATGTGTGCATTGACCTGAAATCAGGAGGTGAGCGCGCGCTCTTTACCGGCGACATGATGCACCACTGTGCGCAGGTCATCGCGCCCGACTGGAGCTCGTGCTTTTGCTTTGACGTGCAACAGTCAGCCGCAACGCGCTGGAAATTTTTTCGCGACCATGCGAATACCGACACCCTCATTATTCCAACGCATTTCCCGGGGACAACTGCTGGACATATCGAGAATTTTCGTGACACGTTCGAATTTAAATTTTTGGCACCCTGAGCCGTGTAGCAAGCGCTTATCAAGATTCCGGCGCCACTCGCAATCATGCAACTAGACCTGACAGGACGCAACGCGATTATTGCTGGTGGCTCGCGCGGCATCGGCCGCTCAATTGCCCTGGCCTTCGCGCGTGCTGGCGCGAACGTATCCATTTGCGCACGTGGTGAAGCGACGCTACGCGCAACGGAGACGGAGATCGGGCATTTCGGCCGCACCGTACACGCCGCACCGTGTGATCTTGCCGATGGCCCTGCGGTTGCAACATATGTCGTGGCGGCAGCAAAGGCACTCGGCGGCATAGATATATTGGTGAACAATGCTTCAGGCTTCGGTCTCAGCGACGATGAGGCTGGCTGGTCAGCGAGCATCAACGTTGATCTCATGGCGCCGGTACGCGCCTCCCGCGCGGCGTTGCCTTATCTGGAGAAATCACGCGGTTCGATCATTCACATTTCTTCGATCTCGGGGCTGCAGCCCAGTGCCCGCACCCCGCCATACGGCGCGGTCAAGGCGGCATTGATTCAGTTAACCTTGTCACAGGCCGCGTCACTGGCGGGCAAACATATACGGGTGAACTGCATCGCGCCCGGATCTATCGAGTTTCCTGGCGGTAGTTGGGAGAGCAGAAAGACCTCGAATCCGCAGCTCTACAATGCCGTGCTAGGCAGTATCCGCTTCGGGCGTCTGGGCACACCGGAAGAAATTGCAAATGTGGCGCTGTTCCTCGCCAGCAGCGCAGCCAGTTGGGTGACGGGGCAGACCATCGCGGTTGACGGCGGACAGATGCTGGGGTGAGGGGCGGGTAGTCATAGCGGTATACGTCCGCCGTTAGATTTCATCGAAATTCCCCGCGCAATTTATAGATGCAATGCGTTAGAGCCCGTGCCATTTTCGGCTATCATGCGCCCTCGCCTATCGCGATAATCCCCTACATTCAGAAATTACCCGAAATTACATGGCTCAATACGTTTACACCATGCGCGGCGTTACGCGGATCGTTCCGCCCAAGCGCGTCATCCTCAAGGATATTTCACTCTCGTTTTTCCCAGGCGCAAAGATTGGCGTGCTGGGCATTAACGGTTCCGGCAAATCCAGTTTGCTCAAAATCATGGCGGGCGTGGATACCGAGTTCGACGGTGACGCAGAGCCCATGCCAAACTTGCGTGTGGGCTATTTGCCGCAGGAGCCGCAGGTTGATCCCGACAAAACCGTACGCGAAACGGTAGAAGAAGGCCTGGGTGAAACCGCAGATGCGAAAAAGAAGCTCGATGAAATTTACGCCGCATACGCCGAACCCGACGCGGATTTTGACAAACTCGCGGTGGAGCAGGCCAAGTACGAAGCCATCGTCGCTTCGGGCGGCGGCGATTCGGAGCACGAACTGGATATCGCGGGTGACGCACTGCGCCTACCGCCGTGGGACGCGAAAATCGGCCCGCTGTCGGGTGGCGAAAAGCGGCGTGTCGCGCTGTGCCGCTTGCTGCTCTCCAAACCTGACATGTTGCTGCTGGATGAGCCGACTAACCATCTTGACGCTGAAAGTGTCGATTGGCTTGAACAGTTCCTGACGCGTTTTCCGGGCACCGTGGTGGCGGTAACGCATGATCGATATTTTCTCGACAACGCCGCCGAGTGGATACTGGAGCTTGATCGCGGTCACGGCATTCCGTGGAAGGGCAATTACAGTTCGTGGCTCGATCAAAAAGGTGAACGACTGAAGATTGAAGAATCCACCGAATCGGCACGGCAAAAGGCGCTCAAGAAGGAGCTGGAATGGGTGCGCCAGAATCCAAAGGCGCGGCAAGTAAAATCGAAGTCGCGCCTTGCGCGCTTTGAAGAACTGTCGTCACACGAATATCAAAAGCGCAACGAGACACAGGAAATTTTTATTCCGGTGGCGGAGCGGCTGGGCGACAGCGTAATCGAGTTTAAAAACGTGAGTAAGGCCTATGGCGATAAGTTATTGATTGATAAGGGAAATTTTTCTATTCCGCCAGGCGCGATTGTGGGCATCATCGGCCCCAACGGTGCGGGTAAATCGACCATGTTCCGGATGATAATGGGCAAAGAAAAGCCTGATAGTGGCGAAGTCGTCATCGGCTCGACGGTGCAACTCGCGGTGGTCGATCAAACGCGCGATGCGTTGCCCAACGACAAAACTGCATGGGAAGCGATTTCTGGCGGCCTTGATATCATCAATGTCGGCAAGTTTGAAATGCAGTCGCGCGCTTATCTTGGGCGTTTCAATTTCAAAGGCCCCGATCAGCAAAAGCTGGTGGGCAATTTGTCGGGTGGTGAGCGCGGGCGCCTGCATCTCGCGCAAACGTTAATCACCGGCGCCAACGTATTGCTGCTCGATGAACCGTCGAACGATCTGGATGTTGAAACTCTGCGCGCACTCGAAGACGCGTTGCTGGAATTCGCCGGCTGCGTGCTGGTGATCTCGCATGACCGCTGGTTTCTTGACCGTATCGCCACGCATATTCTTGCGTTTGAAGGCGATTCGCAGTTGGTGTTTTTCAACGGCAACTATCAGGAGTATGAAGCCGATAAACGCAAGCGGCTGGGCGAAGAGGGCGCGCGGCCCAAACGCGTTCGCTATAAGGCGTTGAAAGCGTAATGTAGTGCACCCATGTCCGCCCCCGCCGCCCTCATCACGCAATGTCTGCAACATGATTTTGTAGCGCCGGTGGGGCGCTATGACGCGCTGCCGAATCTGCTGCATATTGGCTTTGAAGAAGCACGGCGGCTGATGGGTGAAGACCCGGACGAAGGGCCCGTGGCGCGCGTGATGCGCTGGGCGCAGCTGCAGTCCGACGCGCAATTGAAGCTGGTGCATATCCGTGACTGGCACGATGCAGCCGACCCGGCGCAGCAACAACACCTGCAGCAGTTCGGCGCGCACTGCATCAAGGGCACGCGGGGCGCGCAGTTTGCATTTGCCGACGCGGACGCAGCAAACAAAACAGCAACCATTGTTGATTCGCCGGGCCTCAATGATTTTCTGGGCACGCCGCTGGCAGATGCCCTGGCAATCGGTGTGGATGCGCGCGCGCATCGGCGTGATGGGCGTGTGGACGGAAGCCAAGGTCAGCTTTCTCGCCTATGAATTACGTACACGCTTTCCGCAGGCCGAAATCGCGGTATGCTCGGCACTGGCGGCAAGCGCCAGTCGCAACGGGCATTTTCTGGCGCTGCAACAACTGCGCAATTTGCTCGGTGTACGCATCATCGATTCGGTCGGCGGCTTTGTGGATTTTCTCGGCGGCAAACTGGATGAAGCGCCGCTAACGATTGAAAGCGGTTTTCAACCAAAACTTGAATTTGCCGGTGATCTTGCGCCCAACGATATCGACAGACAACTGATCGCGTATCTGTTTCGTGATTGCTCAACCGTACGCGCCAAGGCGTTGTCGGGTGGCTTCTCCGGCAACCTGGTGCTGGCGTGCGAAAGCGTTGATCGCGAACGTCGTCGCCAGACGCCGCACGTATTAAAAATTGGTGCGCGTGATCCCATCGGCCGCGAGCGGGCGGCGTTCGAGCAGATTGAACAGGTGCTCGGCAACTCGGCACCGCGCATTACCGATTTCGCTGACTGGGGCGAACGTGGCGCGATCAAGTATCGCTATGCGGCGATGGGCGGCGGCGTGGCCAGCACCTTTCAGCGGCTGTATATGGATGGTTTGCCGCAGGCGGATGTGAATCAAATTCTCGACACGGTATTCGGCGAACAGCTTGCGCGGCTCTATAGTGCGCCGGAGCGTGAGTCGAAAGATTTGTTTGATTATTACGAGTTTTCGCCCAAGTGGGCACCTAACGTGCGCAAGCGTGTGGAGGCGCTCATAAGCGCGCCGGCGAACGATACCAACCTGACGCTGCCGGGTGGCGTTACCACGCCCAACGTATGTTGCTTCTACGAAAGCGTGTTTGCCAAGCTGCCACGCCAGCCCGGCCGCTCATGGTGGTTTGCGCATGTGCATGGCGATTTGAATGGCGCGAACATCATCCTCGATGCGCACCGCAATGTATGGCTGATCGATTTTTTTCATACGCATCGCGGACACATTCTCAAAGACCTGGCCAAGCTCGAAAACGATTTGCTGTATATCTGGACGCCGCTAGAAAGCGCGGAAGACCTTGCCGCGGCTACGCGAATTACGAATGCGCTGCTGGACGTACGCGATCTTGCAGGCGAGTTGCCGGACGCAGCGGCTATCGGTATTGCCGACGTCACCACAAAGCCGCTCGCCCGCGCCTGGGAAACCATCCGACACCTGCGCAAGTTTTATCCGGCGTTGCTGGAAAGTGACCGCGATCCCCTGCAATTGCTGATAGCCCAGTTGCGTTATGCCGTGCACACGTTGGGGTTCGACGAATGCAATCACTGGCAAAAATTATGGGCGCTTTATACGGCGGGCCATGCAGCGGCTGCGATAGAGCAGCGGATGATGCGCGGTGGGCCGCTGCGTGTCGATAGTCTCGCGCCGGTGCTGCCCGATCTCGGCATCACCCTGTTACCCGGTCGTCGCGACTACGGACGCGATCTGGCGGCGGATATCGCTGCGCTGAAAGCTGCGGGTTTCACGCACGTGTTGTCGCTGCTAACGGCGGACGAACTCGCGGCGCGCGGCGTGGAAACGCTGGCAGAAGCCGTAGCAGTAGCAGGCTTGACGCACCGGCATGACGCACTATTGGATCAACGTGCCGCGACGCCAGAACAAATGGACAGCATTGCGCAGTGGCTCGACGATGCATTGGCGGTTGGCGGCAGGGCTGTGCTGCATTGCGTGGCGGGTCTTGGTCGCTCGGGTATGGTGGCGGCGAGCTACCTCACCCGCAAAGGCATTAGCGCAGATGCCGCGATTGCGCTGGTGCGTCAACGGCGCTCACCGCGCGCGGTGGAAACGGCGGTGCAAGAGGCGTTTGTCCACGCGTATGCCATTCAGAAGCGGTAATGTAACGCATTGTTTTTATTGAATAAATTATAGCGGGTCAAAAACTACACGGAGACGCACCATGGGCTTGTTAGATATGTTCCAGAAGGTGTCCGAGTCGCCGACGAATCCGCGCCAGAGCAAAAGTGCGAAGCCGTTTGATGTCGCCGATCTTTACAGCGGCCCACTGGCGCAACCTCAGTTGGGAACGGCCGCCGCAGGCGCCATTGCCATGGATGAAAAACTGCGGCAAGCGTATTTCTGGATCGTCAATCAAGCGATCATCAATCCGTTTTACGATATCGAGTATCACGATGGCCCGTCACAGCAGTACACCTTTGGCGATCAAAAAAGTGTGCTGCGTTTACCGTCGGGGCAAAGCTATTCCAGCTTTGTGTTGTTGCCGCTGCTGAATCTGGTCACACGCAAACGTTGCCTGCTGGTGGGCGGGCCGGGGCGTGGCAAAACCGCGAGCGCTATTCTGATGGGCATCCTCGCGGGCTATTCGTTGAAAGACGTGAAGCGCGCCATCCAGCACGGCCAGCCGCAGATGACGATTACCGATTTGCTCGGCAATCCGCTACCCGCCGATCTGGTCAAGGCCGAGAGCATGGACACCATACGCATCGCATGGCGTAAATGGCTGGGTATGCGTGTGAAAGTGATCGACGAATACAACCGCATTCCCACGCGTACGCAATCGGCGCTGCTCACGGTGATGGCGGATAACTACGCCGAGATACTCGATCAGATTTACGAATGCCCCGAGGCGGCGTGGTACCTCACCGCGAATGACGATGCGGGCGGCGGCACCTATCAAGTGATCGAAGCGCTGCGTGATCGCATTGATGTAGTGGTGAAGGCGCTGCATTTCAATCCGCGCTTTTTAGGTGAGTTGTTGTCACGCATCGAGGCGGGCATCAAGCCTGAAAGCATTGTGCCGCGCGCGATTATATTTAGCGAAGCGGAAATCGATCAGGCCAATGCTGCGATTCTTGCAGTGAAATTGCCCGACCCGCTGCGCAGACGTATTGAACACTTCGCCAGCCAGTTCGAGTTTTACGAATATGCAGCGGCGCAGGTGGAATATAAAACCAAAGACACGGTGAAGTTATCGGGCATTGAGTTTCACCAACTTGATGCACTCGACACCGGCAAAGACAAAACCAAAGATTTGGGCCAGCAAACCCGCAACGGTTTATCCGTGCGTGCGCTGATGACCTTGCTGGTGTTCGTCAAGGCGATGGCGTGGTTTCGCGGTGATGATTTTGTCACACTGGAAGACATACGCCAGATATTGCCTTTTGTGCTGCACGACAAGCTTGCGCAAAATGCCGATGCGCCGTATTTCGAGCAGAGCGGCAAGCAGGTATATCGCGTTGACCGCATTGGCTGGCTGCGTGAAATTTTTGATTTGTCGTGTCAGGAGTTTGATCGCTTGAATCTCGACAGGGACGACCCCGTCGCACGCTTTGACGCCGAATATCAGAAAGGTCTGGATGGTCTGCCCGAAGCCGATGTACGCAATCGTCTTGCGCAGATCGAGCGCACGCTCTCGCAGTGGAGCAGCGAGCGCAAGCTCTACGGCCCGCGCTTTGACGATATTCTCAAACTCAAATACCTGCATCAACGCTATACCAATTATTTGCGCTGGCTGAAATGGAAGGCGTAACTGGCACAGCACTGGCGGACGTATTGCGCGCAGGCCGCGTCGATTTCAACCAGCGCTTCAACGCGGCACAGCAGCAGCATCGCGGCCTGACGGCTGATGACTGGCTGGCGTACGTCAAAGACACGCTCGCGCCGGTGGCGGAAAAGCTGGCGGCACATGACGTCGATAGCGTTGCGCCAGCAATCAACGCGCTCTACGACCAGGGCTTGCCGCTGGTGGCGCAACACTGGCTGGGTGCGCAATCACGCTCGCCGGTGCTGGCGATGTTGTACCGGCAATTGCTGTGTGCGCTTGCGCCCGCACTGGCGCACGACCCGCTGCGGTTGAGTGGTTCTTTGTTGAATGCGCTGCATCAAATTTGCCAGCACGATGCACGGCTCGCGCGCACGTGGGCTGATGCACTGATCAAGCTCGCTGCGAATATCAGCGATGTCGATGTGGTGCTGGCTCTCGGGGTGGTGTTGGCATGGCGCGCGGGCTTGCCTGCGTATCGCGCGGCGGCGTTGCAGGCGGGGGCGGCATTGCCGCCCGCACTCGCGCAAGCCGCGCTCGCATTGCCCACGCCGCCCGATGCTGATCTGTGGGCGGCGCTAGCGCGTTCCCCTACGTTAAAGTCCGATGAGATCAAAAGCAAAACGCCTGCAATGGAATGGTTGGGGTGGCTCGGTGGCTATCGCGGGCTGGGCGGGCCATTCGCGCGTCGTCCGCAAATTGGCGTGGCGAGCGGAAAACTGGCTGCGAGTGATGGTGAGCACACTTGGTGGCTGGCGGCAGATGGTTATGGAGCGCAGTTGGTGCGCATGGGCAACGATGAAGATTGGCCTCCGCAGCCGATGGATGCGCCCGTGCGTGTGGCGAATGACGGCACCGTAAGCGCAAGTAAACAGAAACAAAAATTTACTGAACTGGAATCGGCGGACACCTGCGTGTGGCACGCAGGCATTCTGGCCGTGACGCTGCGCACCTCGTATCAAGTGGCGTTGTTGCGCGTGCCGCTGGTGTAATTCACATGAGCGAAAATCTGAACGCAGTGCTGGAGCGGTGGCGCGCGTTATGGCCGCAAGCGCTGGCGCTGTGGAGCAGCTACGCACGCCTGTCCGAGCCGGTGTGGTGCTTGACAGAACAAGACGCGCAGCGCGAACGCCTTACCATGAGCTTTGCCATGATTCGCCTCACCGATCATGCGGTGGTGCTGAATCTGCAAGACATCGCCGAACGCGGGTTGACTGAATTTCCACTGGAAGTGATGGGCCACGAAATCGGTCATCACATTTATTGCCCCGGTGATCTCACCGATCAGGGCCGCCTGCTGGCGCGCGTGCGTCGCGGCTTGCCTGGGTTTGAAGATCAGGCGCCGATGATTGCCAATTTGTATGCCGATTTGTTTATCAACGACCGGCTGCAACGCAATTACGGATTGCGTCTCGATAAAATTTACGTAGTGCTCGGCGACGGCGGTAAAGATGGCAGCGTGTTGTGGCGTTTGTATCTGCGCATGTATGAGCATCTGTGGCGGCTGGAGCGAGGCACGCTAGTGCAGCAGCCGCTGACGGATGGACAGGAGGGTGATGCGCGCCTCGGCGCGCGGTTGATACGGGTGTATGCGCGCGATTGGCTAAAAGGTGCATCGTCTTTTGCTGCATTGTGTTTAAGTTATATGACCGAGAAGGAAAACAAGGCATTGCGCAAAGCTGCCGGGCGTTTGCTTGACAGCGAGGGAGCGGGCGGCGAGCTACCCGATGGTCTGACGGAAATGGATGCCGATGAACAGGGGCCGGTGCTGCATCCGTCGGAAGACCCAGCGGTGACAGGTGAAGCGGGCGCTGCTGGCGAGGATGGCACGGAAGGCGGCGAATCCAGCACGGAACAGGAGAAACGCGACGATCCCGGCGGGCACAAAACACTTGCACGTTATCGCGGCGTGGATGCCTACCGTGAGTTGATGAAGCAGTTGAATCCCTTCGCTAAAGATGATGACGTTACCGCGCACTACTACCGCGAACGTGCGCGGCCTTACCTGATACGTTTTCCTGAACGCATCACAACGCAAGCGCAAGAGCCGATACTGGAGGGCCTTGAAACGTGGGATATCGGACGCCCGCTCACCGAAGTGGATTGGGTGGAAAGCGTCACCCACAGCCCGCATGTCGTGCCGGGTGTGACGACGCTCGCACGTATGTATGGCGATACGCCGGGGGAGGACCCCAAAAAAGAACCGCTTGATCTTTATATCGGCATTGATTGTTCCGGCTCGATGCCGAATCCGCGCAAGACGCTGTCGCATCCAGTGCTGGCGGGGTTTATCGTGGCGCTGTCGGCGTTGCGTGCGGGCGCGCGCGTGATGGCGTGCTTGTCTGGCGAGCCGGGCAAATCCATCGCTACCGATGGCTTTCGCCGCGATCACGAATCGGTGTCGCACCTGCTGACGGATTATCTCGGCAGCGGTTACAGTTACGGCATATTCCGGCTGGATGATATGGTGGCGAGCCTGACCTTTCGGCGACGGCCTACGCATGTGCTGATACTCACTGACACCGATATTTTTTCATCGCTGGCGACAACACAGGGCAAAGACAAAGCCACACGCAGTGGTTGGTCGTGCGCAGAAAAAGCGCTACGCGACGCGGGTGGCGGTGGCACGTTGCTGCTGCACGCCACCGCGCAGCATCTTGAGCGCTTTGCCAAGGATGTAGCCCGCGTCAAGGCGCAGGGCTGGCGCGTGGTAAACGTTAACGATTGGGAAGACGTGCTTGAATTCGCACGGCAATTTTCACGTCAACTGTGGGGTAAACCATGACCATGACCACAGCGGGGCCGCTGCTCGAACACCTGGCGCGCCGTCTCGCAGAAACGCCGCCCGATATGCTGGCGGCACCCGCCGTGGGTAACACGGCCGGTGTGGAAACGGGCGCAGTTGTGGGCGATGTGCTTCGTATCCTGGGTTTGCTCAACCCGCAAACAAAATGGCTGGAAAGTCTGCACCCGGCCAAAGCAGATAAAAAAGAACTCAACACGCTGCGCGTGATGCTGATTGCAAGCTGGCTGCTGGCCGACCCGTGGTTTCGCGGCAAGGCCAACCCGGCAGCAGCGCAAAACTGGCTCTACGGCAACAGCATCGCAGAAATGGCCGCGCTGGCGAATGCCGAAGCCTTTGTCAAAGACGACGAGCGCCGCGAGGAATTGGTGCGCCTGTGTTTAAAAGCACTGGATTTCACCCCGCAAGGCGAGAGCGAAGCGCAAGCGCAGGATCGCCTTGAATCGATATCCAGCGTAGAACGCAAGCGCATGATCGAAGCCTCACGCCACGTGCAGGAAGAAGCACGCAAGCGCCGCGCCATCGAAGAAGAACGTGCGCGTAAGGTGCGCGAGGAGATGGAGCGGAAGGCGGCAGAGGAAGCGGCGGCTAAGGGGACGCGGGAGTGATTGCGCGGGCATGTTAGATGTAATGTTGGATTTAACTAAGTTATTGTTTTTAAGGGATAAATTAACCATTCATGCAATCTGAACGTATGCAGCTGGAGCCAACGTTGCGCGCGCCAACGCTGGAGCGATTATACGAACTATCGCCCACAGCCAACGCCGCAAGCCGTGCCACGCTCGCAGCGCTCTATGCACACAACAGCGCACCGCGCTGGAATCATCCAGCGGGTGATCGGCTTACGCATGAGGATGTAGCGGCGCTGGCGAGCTTTGCTGCCACGCTGACGCGCGCGCGCGGTACGCGCAGCGCGCAACCCACCGAACACATTCTTGCCTGGGCGCAATCGCGCATTGCTGCCACGCCGTTGTTTCGCGCGCGCAT
>CANKUB010000100.1 GCA_947486575.1 Betaproteobacteria bacterium
CATCCCTCCCAATCACCGTCCAACCCGCCGCCGCCCTCCGACTTAATGGGTAGGGTAGACTGCGCTCGTCGTTCTGAATTGTCGCGATTTCAATTCCACACCATGCCAAACGATTGAGATCGCATTGTTTGTGCAACATTCGGGTTAGAGCGCATTTCAAAATGAAGTAGTGCTGGTTAAATAGGTGTTGTACTTTTATGGCTACTGCGGTATTTTTTGACTTGAGTCGATTCCCTTTCAAGGAGGATATTCATGTCAATGGCGATATTGGACGACAAACTCTGGCAAGTCGTAGAACCGTTACTGCCCAAGGTAAAGCGCCGGCGTCGGGTGCATCCGGGGCGCAAGCCTATTGGCCATCGGCAAGCCTTGACAGGCATATTGCTCGTGCTGCGTACCGGGATTCCCTGGTCGGCCTTGCCTCGGGAAATGGGTTGCGGCTCGGGTGTGAGTTGCTGGCGACGCTTGGTGGCATGGCAACGTGCGGGAGTGTGGGCGAAGCTCCACCAGGCGCTGCTCACCCACCTGCAGGCGGCAGGGAAAATCGAGTGGTCGCGTACGATAGTCGACAGCTCGTCCGTGCGCGCGATGCACGGGGGAAAAAAACAGGTCCAAACCCGACCGACCGGCGCAAAGCCGGCAGCAAGCATCACCTCATCACGGATGCTCGGGGCATCCCGCTCGCAACGATACTCACGTCGGCCAATGCCCATGATGTAACGCAGTTGCTGCCCTTGGTCAAGGCTATACCTGCCCTGCGTGGTCGATGCGGGCGCCCCCGCAGACGTCCTGACCGTGTGCAAGGAGACCGCGCTTACGACTCGGCCGCCCATCGTCGCGCTCTTCGGAACAAGGGTATCTGCCCGGTGCTGGCCAAGCGACGCACCGCCCACGGCAGCGGCCTCGGTAAGACGCGCTGGGTTGTCGAGCGATCTATCGCATGGCTGCATCAATTCCGGCGATTGAAAATGCGCTACGAACGACTGGATTTCGTTCACGAAGCTTTCCTTTCTATCGCGTGCTCTTTGATCTGTTGGAACTTCATACAAAATCATGCGCCTTCATTTTGAAATGCACTCTTAAATGATGTTTATTGTAATCACATGACTGCCACGGCAGGCTTGCGAAAGATACGTGTCAGCTATTACTCGGCGGAAATCTTCGCGCGTCGTGCGACATCCTGAAATTTTTTTACTTCGCTGGCTACAAAGCGCTCAAAGATGTCAGGGGGCGTGGCGCGAACCTCGACGCCCAGTTCGGTGAGCCGCTTATGGGTGGCTGGCTGATTCAGCAGACTGTTCATGTGCTTATTCAGTGTGGCGACGATGGCTGCAGATGTGCCGCGCGGCGCTGACAGGCCGTACCAGGTATAGGTGACGAACCCCGCCACGCCAGCCTCCAGGAAAGTGGGTGTATCCGGAAACTGCGGTGAGCGTTTTTCGCCGGTGACTGCCAACAGCTTGATACTGCCGACTCGAATGTGCGTCTGTGCTTCGGGGCCATTCTGAAACATGACCTGCACCCGGTTGGCTATCAGGTCGATGTTGGCCGGCGCAGTGCCTTTGTAGGCAATGTGCCGGATATCAATACCTGCGGAGACTTTCAGCAGTTCGCCCGCGAAGTGTCCCATCGATCCAATGCCAGCCGTGCCAAAGTTAATCTTGCCCGGCGTGCGTTTGGCTTCATTGATAAAGCCTTCAAGCGAGGTGGCCGGAAAATCTTTGTGTACGACAAACGTTTGCGGCATCACGCAGATCAAACTGACATGCGCAAAATCGCGAACCGCATCGTAGGGTAGGTTTTTATTGATAGCTGTTGCGCTGCCGTGTGCCGCTGAGTTCGACAGCAAGAGCGTGTAGCCATCGGGCGCTGCTTTTGCCGCGAGGTCGGCACCCAGCACGCCCCCTGCGCCAGCTTTGTTGTCGATCACCACGGTTTGGCCGAGACGTGCGCCCAGTTCCTGTCCGGTGATGCGACCCAGCAAATCGGCAGTACCGCCCGCCGTGAAGGTTACGATCAGACGCAGCGGTTTATTGGGGTAAGCGCTTTGCGCAGCGACGATAGAGGGCAGTAGCAAAAGCAAAATAGTGGCGAGCCTGTGGGCCATAAAATGAAATAAAAACAGGTGGTTAGTTAGGTTGATCTTGCTGGTTGATTTGCTTGTCCGCTACTCCGTGCGAAGGCAGGACCGGTGTCGTGTCCGACAGCGTTTTCACAACACGGCATGTTTGCGGTCACACTGTGGTCAGGCCGTGTGCAGCGGCACGCCACGCGTGCTGCGCAAGTGTATAGTATCTTTTTCCAGCGTCTTTTTCGATTTCACTTTCATCATCAGTTACCTTCCACAGGAGAGTTCATCATGTTGACCAAGCAGCTTGCAACTTTTGCCATTAACACCCGCGAAAGCGATGTGCCTCAAGCCGTACTCGACGGCGCGCGTGACGCGCTGGTCGATACACTGGGCTGCACGCTGGCGGGCACACTCGACGAAGGTGCCGAGATCGCGCAGCGCTGGGTGATGGAAACCGGCGCACGTGCGCAGTCCATCGTACTCGGCACGCGGCTATCCACCTCGCCCGCCGAAGCTGCATTTGCAAATGGCTTGGCTGCGCACGCGCTTGATTTCGATGACGCGATGACGACACTGCGCGGGCATCCGACGGCACCGATGCTGGGCGCGGGCCTCGCCGTGGGCGAAGCGGTGGGTGCCAGCGGCAAGGCGGTGTTGGCTGCGATTTCGGTGGGTCTTGAAGTGGGCGGCAAGCTCGGCCCGGCGTTTGGCGCGGGGCATTACATTAAGGGCTGGCACAGCACCGCGACGGTGGGCGTGTTCGGTGCGACTGCGGTTGCTGCGCGCCTGTATGGGCTGACGGTTGAGCAACTGCAAACGGCCTGGGGAATTGCTGCGTCGGAAATGTCAGGGCTGATCCGCAACTTTGGCACCATGACCAAACCATTTCATGCAGGGCATGCGGCGCGCAGCGCGGTGATGGCAGCGTGGCTGGCGAAAAACGGTTTCACCGCTGACAACACCATCTTCGACGGCAAAAATAATATTTTCGATACCTACGCGGGCAAAGACGCTGTGCCGCTGGCGTCAACGTTAAAACAGCTCGCCAACCCTTGGGAGATGCAGTCGCCCGGCATTTTTGTCAAACGCTATCCGTGCTGCTACTGCAATCATCGGCCTGTCGGTGGCATGTTTGAAATGATCAAGCAGCACAACATCAAGGCCGAAGAAGTCACCAAGGTGCGCATCGGCTTTCTGCCGGGCGCGGATACGCCCTTGATCTACAAAGATCCGCACACCGGACTTGAAGGCAAATTCAGCATGGAATACAACGCCGCCGCAACGCTGCTCGATGGCAAGCTCGTGATGGATACCTTTACAGATGCCATGGTACAGCGCCCGGAAATTCGCGCATTTATGCCCAAGATTGAGCGCTTCTATATACCCAGCGAGAAAACTTTCTCGGGCACCACGGGCTACAACGACATTGAAATTGAAACCACGCGCGGCACCTTCAAGCTGAACATTGACCGCGTGCCCGGTTCGCCAGCGTGGCCGATGACACGCGCTGATCGCGAAGAAAAGTTTCTGGATTGCGCCGGGCTGGTGCTGGGTAGTGCGGGCGCGAAAAAGCTGTATGAAACGGCTGATCGCTGTGGGCAGTTAGCGAATATCGCGGAACTGACGCGTGCTACGGTGCCGGTGGAATCACGTACGGCGCAGCAGGCAGAGAAGGTCACGGCATAACCAAGGGTAAAATAAACTATCAATAAAAACAAATAGTTACGAAGTATTTTGCTACAAAAAAGCCGGGCGGATAATAGTATCCGCCCGGCTTTTTCATGTCAGCCGTGTGCTAATCGATTTTGATATGGGCCTTTTTAATGATGTCGGTGACCTGCGCGCTTTGCTTTTTCAGATAGGCCGCCATGTCGTCGGCGCGCATGTAATTCACGTCCAGGCCCACACTGCCGAGTTTGTCGCGCGCGTCCTGCGTTTGCAGTACTTTGTCTACGGCTGCGGCGATTTTATCCACCATCACTTTGGGGGTGCCCGCCGCTACCATGATGCCGATCCACGCTGCGAAATCAAAGCCGGGCATGTCAGCGGCTTCGGCGTACGTGGGCACGGTGGGTGCCTGCGGACTGCGTTTTAACACCGAGATACCATACGCCTTGAGTTTGCCGGAACGGATAAATGGCACTGTGGCAGAGACGGTTTCCGTCATGTAGGTGACCTGACCGCTGATGACATCCGTGAGCGCCGGTATGCTGCCTTTGTACGGCACATGCGTGGCTTTGATGCCCGCGACACCATTGAAATACTCCACCGCCAGATGGGCCGAAGCGCCGGTGCCGGATGAGGCATAGGTGTACTTGCCGGGATTGCTTCTCACCAATGCAATGAGCTCCTTGATGTCTTTCGCCGGGAACGATGGTGCCGTTACCAGCACATACGGCGCAAAGCCCGCGATGGCGACAGGCTGCAAGTCACGCGCGGACACATACGGTGTTTTTTGCAGCAGCGGCGCCGTGGTTACCGGCCCGCTTGACGCCGCGAGCAAGGTATAGCCATCGGGTGCCGCCTTGGCTACGATATCGGTGCCGATCATGCCGCCCGCGCCTGCGCGGTTGTCAGCCACCACTTGATGACCAAAAATCTCGCCGAGTTTTTGTGCGATCACGCGCCCCACAAGATCGGTGGCTTGCCCCGGCGGCCACGGGATCACCAGGCGCATCGGCCGGGTGGGGTATTCCTGCTGTGCCAGTGCGTGGGTCGTGAAAATAGTGCCTGCAACAGTGGCTGCTGCAGCGAACAGAAAACGCTTCATAAAACTCCTCCAGATTGTTTTATTGTGGCGGCACTATACCGCGTTAACTTCAAACGCATTGGCGCAAGCAGACGCTTATTCGATTTTAATGCCGTTTTTCTTGATGATGTCAGTGAAGCGCGCGCTTTGCATTTTGAGGTAGCTGCCCATTTCGTCGATGCGGCGGTATTCGACTTCGACGCCGACGGACATGATTTTTTCGCGTGTGTCCTGCGCCTGCAGTACTTTGTCCACAGCGGCACTGAGTTTATCCACCAACGGTTTGGGCGTGCCGGCAGACACCATCACGCCGATCCACGCCGCCGCTTCAAAGCCGGGCAAGTCAGCCGCGACGGATAGCGGCGGAATACCCGGCGCCAGCGCGCTGCTCCTGGCGAGCGATATGCCATAGGCCTTGAGCCGACCGGTGCGGATCAGCGGCATGGTGGCAGCGGCGGTTTCGATCATGTAGCTGACTTGCCCGCCGATTACATCTGTCAATGCGGGAATGCTGCCCTTGTACGGTACGTGTGTGGCCTTGATGCCGGCGGCGCTGTTGAAATACTCGCCGATCAGATGCGCGGTTGCGCCGGTGCCCGACGATGCAAACGTGTATTTACCCGGATTCGCCTTGATCAGCGCAACCAGTTCGCGCGCACTTGAAGGGGGAAACGCCGCTTGCGCCACCAGCAGATACGGCGAAAAACCCGCGTTGGCTACAGGCGCGAGATTGCGTTCGGCGACATACGGTACTTTCAGCAACAGCGGACTAATGGTGACCGGTCCACTTGATGCGGCGAGCAGGGTGTAGCCGTCCGGCGCAGCTTTCGCCACAATGTCGGTGCCGATAGTGCCGCCCGCGCCGGGGCGATTGTCGGCAATGACCTGCTGGCCCAGGATGTCGCTCAGCTTTTGTGCGATGACGCGCCCCACGAGATCGGTGGCTTGGCCCGGCGGCCACGGGATCACCATGCGCAGCGGGCGGCTGGGATAAGCCTGTTGAGCAAGCGCGGGGCCGGAGAGCAAGCAGACCGCGAACAAAAGCATAGAGCGCTTCATAAGACGCCTCCAAATTGTTGTGGCGCGACTATACCGCTGTTGGCCGCGGTTGGCGCTATTCAGGTTTGATCGCCGCAGCGCGTGCGGCCTTGCTCCACTTATCCAGCTCGGCGCGGATGAAGCGCGCGAATTCGTCCGGACTGCTACCGATGGTGTCTGCGCCATCTTTCATAAAATTTTGTTTTATATCAATAAGTTGCAACACACTCACCAGGTCTGCATGCAGGCGCGTCACAATCTCTGGCGGCGTTTTTGCGGGCGCTACCACGCCGTACCACTGCACGGCTTCGTAACCCGGTAAAACGCTTTCGGCGATGGTTGCAATATCAGGTAGCGCGCTGCTGCGCTTTGCACTGGTCACGCCAAGGGCGCGCGCTCTGCCCGAACGCACATGCGGCACACCGGTGATGATGGTGGTCATCATCACCGGAAAGTGTCCGGCAATAATGTCGATCACGGCGGGTGCTGACCCTTTGTAGGGAATGTGCGTCATGTCGAGCTTCAACTGACTGCGAAATAGTTCCATCGTCAAATGTGGATTGGTGCCGGTGCCCGGTGACCCAAAGTTCACCTGGCCTTGGCGCGCGCGCACGAAGGCGATGAATTCGCGGGTGGTTTTTACCGGTATCGACGGATGCACGATCAGAATATTCGGCAGCGCAGCCACCTGCGTTACCGGCGCAAAATCACGCAGCGTGTCATAGGGCATTTTGCGAACCATCACCGGGTTTGTGGCCAGCGTGGATATCGCCATCAGCACGGTATAGCCGTCCGGCGCAGCCTTGGCCACGGCATCTGTGCCGATCACCGTGCCCGCACCAGGGCGGTTTTCGATCACGACTGGCTGCCCCAATCGCTCGGCCAGACGTGGTGCCACGATGCGTGCGGCAATATCCGAACCGCCACCCGCGCTGGACGGAACTACCATGCGCAGGATGCGATTGGGGTAGGCGGATTGCGCGTGAGCGGCTGCCGCCGCCGTCAGCAGGGTCAGGGCGAGCAGGGTGCGGGTGTGTTTAAATGTCATAGTGATGTTTTCGTTGCGGGCGTAGCACATCAGACAGTGCATCAAACAGTACGCTCATACCTGCGTTATTTTGGCACAATATGGCTACTCAACCCGGTCTACAAGGAAGTTCGCTCATGAACCTGGCCATGCGCACAATTTGCACGATTCGCACCATTTGCACGTTGGCGTGCGCTGTTTTTGGCTTGAGCGCCGGGCCGCTGCTCGTGCCCGCGCAGGCGCAAAGCACTGTGCCGGGCTATCCCTCAAAGCCCATCCGTATTCTGGTGCCGTTTGCGCCCGGTGGTGGCGCGGATTTGATGGCACGGTTGGTTACGGTGCGCATGAGCGACAAGCTCGGTCAACCTATGGTCGTGGATAACCGTCCGGCGGCGAGCGGTATTGTTGCCACAGAACTGGCGGCACGTGCCGCGCCTGATGGCTACACCATACTGGCCTGCACCAGTAACCATGCAGGCTACCCGTGGATGTACAAAAAGCTGCCGTTCGATATTGCAAAAGATTTTGATTACCTGACGCAGGCCACACTGTCACCGCTGGTGGTGGTGGTGCACCCGTCGGTGCCGGCGAAATCTCTCCAGGAACTCATCAGCTATGCGCGCAGCAATCCGGGCAAGCTGAATTACGGCTCTTCTGGGGCGGGCGGCCCGCCGCATATCGCGGGTGAAATGTTGAAATCGATGGCAAAAATCAATATTGCGCATATTGTCTACAAGGGTGTGGCGCCCGCACTGACCGCAGCGCTGGGCAACGAAGTTCAGATGACGTTCACCAATTTATTTTCCGGGCAGGCGCATATCAAGGGCGGGCGCTTGCGCGTACTGGGTGTCACCAGCGCGAAGCGGCTGCAGGCTGCATCGGAGTGGCCGACCGTGGCGGAATCTGGCGTGCCGGGCTATGAGGCAAGTATCTGGTATGGATTTTTGCTACCGGCGAATACGCCCAAGCCGATCGTCGGTGTATTGCATCGCGAGATCACCGGCATCTTGAAACTGCCCGATGTGACGCAAACCTTTGTCAGTCAGGGGGGCGAAGTGATTGCCAGTACGCCAGAGGCGTTTCGCAAAGCGTTTGCCATTGATGTGGAGCGTCTCGGCAAAGTTATTCGCGACGCGGGCATCACGGCGGAATAAGCAACCCAGGGAGTGCAACGGTGCTTGAGATCATAGCCAGCGGGAAAACGCTGGGCGCAACGGTGACGGGATTGAATCTGGCGCAGCCGCTGGCCGACACCGATTTGACGGCGGTGCGCCATGCGCTTGGCGCGCACGGCGTGTTGCGTTTTCCCAGGCAGCAACTCACTGCGCAACAGTTGGTGGATTTCAGTGCGCGTTTTGGCAAGCTGGAAATCAACGTTGCCAATTCGTACCAGGAGCCGGGCCTGCCGCAGATCATGATTCTGTCGAACATACTCGACAACGGCAAGCCGATCGGCTTATCGGACGCCGGGCAAAGTTGGCACACCGATATGTCGTACAGCAAGACGATTGCGTTTGCCAACGTGCTGTATGGCATCAAGATTCCGCACCGGAATGGCCAGACGCTCGGCAACACCGAGTTCTGCAACATGCATGCGGCCTACGACGGTCTGCCGGATGAATTGAAGCAAACACTCGAAGGCAAAACCGTGCTGCATGACTTCAATAAGTTCTGGGAAATGATGCGGCGTGAGAAAGGCAGCAAGCGCCCGCCACTCACCGAAGCGCAGCGCAAAGTCAAACCACCGGTATCACATCCAATATTTTTGACGCATCCGCTCACGGGTCGCAAAGTGCTTTATGCGAATCCCGGCTATTCGATGCGCATTAATGAACTTCCTGAAAAAGAAAGCGATGACATCCTCGCCTTTTTATTCGAGCATCAAACCAAACCTGAATACCGCTACGCGCACGTGTGGGAAGAAGGCGATCTGATGTTTTGGGAAGATATAGGCACCATCCATAACGCCGTCGCGGATTACGGGCCGGACGAGCATCGCTACATCAAGCGTTGCCAGGTGATGGCATCAGAATTTGGCGACGATTTTGCGCAGTGCGGCCGTTGAACAGTCGCGCTTGCGCTTACGCCGTCATTCCTGGCCAAAGTTGTAATGACGGTTTGGCGCGCTGCGTTTTGCCTTTGCGTGCTTATCCGAAAATAAATATCTGTCAATAAAAACAAACACTTATGAAATTAATTCATTTTGTTTTTGGTTCCTTTGTGGCTTTCCACAGCGCAGTCACGTGGGCGCAGAGTGCTGCGCCCGCGAATTACCCCACGCGCCCCATTCGTTTTGTGGTTGGGTTCGCTGCGGGTGGGCCGACAGACGTCATTGCGCGTATTACAGGGCAGGACATGAGCGCCGCGCTGGGGCAAACTGTCGTGGTCGAGAATCGTGCGGGTGCCAATGCGCAAATCGCCACTGAACTGGTGGCGCGCGCAACGCCTGACGGACACACGTTGCTGTTTTCATCCCTGTCACTGCTGGTCAACGCAATTCTGCTGGAAAGCAAAGCGCGCTATGACCCGTTCAAAGATTTTGCTCCTATCGGCAACGCAGCCGTGCTGCCGATGGTGGTTGTGACCAGCCCCGGCACCAGGCTCAACACCCTCCAGGAATTGCTGAACGCTGCAAAAGCCAAGCCCGGCGCACTGACCTACGGCGCACCGGGGCATGGCGGCTCGGGTCATCTGGCTGGCGCGCTACTCGAAAGTCTGAGCGGCACCAAAATGACCACGGTGCCGTTTCGCGGCAATGGCCCCGCACTGACCGACGTGATGTCGGGGCAGGTTACGTTCATGTTCTACCCCATCATCGGCATTGCCGAGCAAGCGGCAAGCAAACGGTTGAAAGTGCTGGCGGTCGGTACCGCCAAACGCCACGCTGATTTTCCTGATGTACCGACGATGGGCGAGGTGGGCTTTCCAGGATTTGAGGAAACCGCGCCTTGGGTGGGCCTGCTCGCCCCGGCAGGCACACCTGCGCCGATTGTTGAGCGCTTGAGTATCGAATTGCGCAAGTCATTGGCTAAACCTGAAACCATTGCTCGGCTGAAAGGCCTCGGCGCGATCACCGTCGGCGATACGCCGGGCGAGTATCTGAAATTTCTGAAGAAGGATTATGAGCGTTGGGCGCGTGTAATCAAGGCGTCGGGCGTGAAGGCGGAGTGAAGGAAAAGTGAGAGTAAAGTAAGGCAACACAGTAAAATTTTTACGAGGTTTCAATGACAGATATCAATCAAGCGCCCGGCACATTGAGTCGCGCGGGCGACTACCTGCAAGGGCAGCTCGAACGAACATTTAAACAGGATCAACAAGCGCTGTGGCGCATGCTTACGCTGTCTGAGTCATTGGCGCAGTGGCTGGCGCCGGGCAGTATTGAGCTGCGTGTGGGTGGTGCCGCGAACCTGAATTTTGCGGATAGTGGTACCGTGATCGACAGCACGGTTACGGCGTTTGATGCGCTGCATTTAATCGAATACTCATGGAGCAGTGCCGGGCAGCCGCTGCGCCCGGTACGTTTTGAAGTGCAGGCGGTGAATGGCGACACTTGTTTAACGCTGACAGTCCGTGTGCCACAAAGCGAAGACATTGCGCGCACTTGCGCAGGCTGGGAAGCGCACCTGATGATGTTGCAGTGCGCGCTCGAAGGTGCTTCGATCAAGTTTCCGTTTGAACGGTTTAAGACGACGCGCGAAATGTATAAAGCCAAGGCTGCGTTGTTGGCGTAGAACGCTCCCGGCTCAATGGGCGCGCGTGCTAATCCAACGTAACACCCGCCTGCTTGATTACCCGTGCCCACATCTGGGCTTCGCTACGAATGTCTTTTGCAAATTGATCAGGTGCGACGCCGGATGCGATCGCGCCATCTGCGGCCAGGCGTGATGCCGTGTCAGGTCTGCTCAGAATTTGCACCGTCGCGCTGTGAAGCAATTTAATGATGGTCGCGGGTGTGCCAGTGGGTGCCACGAGGCCATGCCAGGATCCCGATTCCATACCGGGCAGCCCTGATTCGTGTAGCGTTGGCAGATCTGGCAAGATCGAAATGCGCTGAAGGCTACCTGCGGCAATCGCACGTACGCGCCCGGCTTTGATGTGCGGCATGAACACCCCCGGCCCCGCGAGTAACAGATGCACGTTGCCGCCGATCAGTCCCACCAGCGCAGGCGCAGCACCTTTATACGCGACATGCACAACCTTGATGCCCGTTCTCATCTGCATCAGTTCAACGGCCAGATGCCCGCCTGTGCCCATCCCGGATGAAGCCCAGTTCACTTTACCGGGATTGGCTTTGGCGTAGTCGATTAGCTCCTGCACGTTGCGTGCAGGCAAAGACGGGTGGGCGCACAGTATGTTGGGGATATTGGCAAAGCGGGTGATCGGTGCAAAATCGCGGTTCGCATCGAACGGCATTTGCGCGTAAAGGCTTTGATTCACGGTGAGCGTAGGCGGACTGCCGACCAGCAGGGTATAGCCATCTGGTGCAGCCTTGGCGACAATTTCACCGGCGATCAGGCCGCCGCCTCCGCCACGATTGTCGTAAACAATGGGTTGGCCGAACATTTCGCCCATGGCCAGCGCGATGGGGCGTGCGACCACATCGGCGCCGCCGCTCGCGGGAAACGGCACCACCCAACGGATAACCTTGTTCGGATATTTGCCACTCTGAGCCAGCGCTGGACAGATCACGAATAACAAGGAAAGTACCGCCAGCGCGGCCAGCCTCTGGGCTATCGGCCATTTTTTCATTCAGACAATTTATTCCAACAGCCAGCACGAGGCAAGTTTTTACGCGCGCTCGTTCCATTTTGGATGGTGTAGCATTGTCGGCAAATCGCCTGCACACTTTTGCACATGCTGGAATGCAGGTTCACTTTCACCTATTTTGCGAGGCACGACGTCCATGGCACTGGTCGAATACAAGGAAGAAGGCGGCATTGGCTATATCACGTTGAATCGTCCGGAAAAGCTCAATGCGTTTTCCGACGATGTAGGCGTGGCATTTTGCGAGGCATTGTATCGCTTGAGCGACGATGCCAATGCACAGGTCGGCATAATTTCCGGCAATGGTCGTGCGTTTTGCAGCGGCGCGGATGTGCGTCAGCGCCAGTTGCGCGCCAAAGCAGAGCTCGAAAAACTGAACAGTCCCGCAGGTCGTGGCGGTAACTTTCGCGAACCTTTTTTTCGTCCACCGGTAGCCAAGCCTATCATCGCTGCGGTGCATGGCTACGTATATGGGTTGGGGGTGCGCCTCGCGCTCTACGCTGATTTACTGGTGGCCGCGCGTGATGCCAAGTTTCAGATTACCGAGACGCCGCGTGGTTTGGACAGCACATCATTCTGGATGATGCTGGATAGCCTAGGTGCAGGCATGTTTGCCACCGATGTTTGTCTGACCGGTCGTGCGTGGACAGCGGAAGAGGCCGCTACCCACGGGTTGCTGAATCGCCTTTGCGAGGTGGGTGAGCAGGTTAAAGTGGCCGAAGGTCTGGCACGCGACATACTCAAGAATCCGCCGCTGGCGGTACGCGCGGTGGTTGCAGTGCGGCGTACCAAGTTGCATGAAATGGATGTCAGGGCGCATGCCAGCGGGCCGAAGGGCCTGCATCTGACGGAAGATTTTCGTGAGAGCGCCACGGCGTTTCTGGAAAAGCGCAAGGCGGTTTACCACGGACGGTAATGCGCGATCAGGTTAATTAAATTACATTAATAATCAAGGGTTACCATGGACTTACGATTCACGCCTGACGAAATAAAATTTCGCGATGAGGTAAGAGCATTTTTCCGCACGGCGTTACCTGCATCCATTCGCCGCAAGATGGAGCTGGGCCAGCGCATATCAAAAGAAGATACCGTCACCTGGCAGCGCATACTCAATGCCAAGGGCTGGGCGGTGCCAAGCTGGTCGCGCGAATGGGGTGGCACGGATTGGGGCCCGGTCAAAACGTATATTTTCAAGGAAGAAATGCAGCTGGCCCCGGCACCCGACCCGCTGAGTTTTAACGTCAGCATGGTTGGGCCAGTGCTGATTGCGTTTGGTACTGAGGCGCAGAAGAAACATTTCCTGCCGCGCGTGGCGAATCTTGACATCTGGTTCTGCCAGGGCTTCTCCGAGCCGGGTGCAGGATCTGATCTGGCATCGCTGCGAACTTCGGCCAAGCGCGATGGTGATCATTACGTTGTCAACGGGCAAAAAATCTGGACTTCGCGTGCGCACCATGCCGACTGGATGTTCTGCCTGGTGCGCACCAGCACCGAAGGCAAGCAACAGAGCGGCATTTCATATCTGCTGATCGACACCAAAACGCCGGGCCTCACCATACGCCCCATACATACTATCGACGGCGAGCATCATTTTAACGAAGTGTTTTTCGACAACGTGCGCGTGCCCGTCGAGAATATCGTCGGCGAAGAAAACAAGGGCTGGACTTACGCCAAGTATTTACTGGGCCACGAGCGCGTGGGCATTGCGCGCATCGGCGCGGCAAAGCATCGCATACAGCGTGCCAAGGCGCTCGCCGCGCATGTTTTTGTTGGCGATACGCCGCTTTCTGAAACGGTGCGCTTCCGCGAAAAAGTTGCCTCCATTGAAGTGGAACTCAAGGCACTGGAAATCACGCAGATGCGTGTGGTTGCCAATGCCGTGCATTTGCCGAAGGGCGCGGCGGATCCTACCTCGTCGATACTCAAATTGAAGGGCACCGAATTGCAGCAAGCTACGACCGAGATACTGATGGAAGTGGCAGGTGCAAATGCCATGATTCGCCAGCAGGAACATCTGTGGGGCACTGCCACCGAGCCGTCAATAGGGCCGGAGTGGACGGCTACCACAGCGGCAGATTATTTTTACACGCGTGCGGCTTCGATCTATGGCGGCTCAAACGAGATTCAAAAAAACGTTATCGCCAAACGCATACTCGAACTGTAGCAATCACAACAGAAAGCCATAGCCATGGATTTTGATTTCAGCGACGAACAACGCATGCTCAAAGAGAGCGTCGATCAACTGATTACTGATCGCTACACTTTTGAGCAGCGCAAGCAATACATGAAAGAAGAGGCCGGCTACAGCCGCTCGCAATGGGAACAATATGCTGAGATGGGTTTGCTCGGCCTGCCATTTGATGAAAAATATGGCGGGGTTAGTGGTGGCCCGGTCGAAACCATGATCGTAATGGAGGCTTTCGGGCGCGGTCTTGTGCTTGAGCCGTACCTTGCCACGGTAGTGCTCGGCGGTGGCCTGATAAATCTGGGCGGCAACGACGCACAGCGCGCGGCAATCCTGCCGCAGATTGCCGATGGCAGCCTGCTGTTGGCCTACGCGCATTCTGAAGCACAGTCGCGTTACAACCTGGCGGATGTGGCGACTACCGCAAAACGTGATGCCGACGGCTGGATACTCGACGGTGAGAAAAGTTTTGTCGCACATGGCAACTGTGCAGACAAGCTGGTGGTATCCGCCCGCATATCGGGTGATCGCAGCAGTCGCGACGGCATTGCGCTGTTTCTTGTGGATGCGAAAACGCCGGGCGTGTCGCGCAAAAGTTACGAAACCCAGGACGGGCAGCGCGCTGCGCAGATCAAGCTCTCGGGCGTCAAAGTCAGCTCCAACGATGCGATTGGTGACCCCGGCAAGGCGTTGCCGTTGATCGAGAGAGTGGCCGACAACGCGCTGGCAGCGGTGGCGGCGGAAGCGGTGGGGGCGATGGCAGCGGCGCATGACGTCACGCTGGAATACCTGCGCGCACGCAAGCAGTTCGGTGTGGCGATTGGCAGCTTTCAGGTATTGCAGCATCGTGCGGTGGATATCCTGGTCAGCCTTGAGCAGGCGCGTAGCATGGCGCTCTATGCCACCATGATGGTGAATGATCCCGATCCGGCTGAACGCAGCAAAGCCGTATCGGCGGCCACGGTGCAGATACGCCGCTCCGGAAAATTCATCGGGCAACAGGTGGTGCAGTTGCACGGCGGGATTGGCATGACGCTCGAATACAAGATCGGGCATTACTTCAAACGGCTGACCGCAATGGAGTCGCTGCTGGGTGATACCGATCACCATCTAGCCGCGCTGGCGCGAGCGGGTGGATTGATTGAGGCGAGTGCGTAGTATGAAGACCAGCGAATCCGCATACCTCAAAGTACGCGGCCTGAATTACCACTGCCGCACCTGGGGCCGCGAGGGCGCACCCAAATTGTTCATGCTGCACGGATTTCAGGATGTGTCCGCGTCGTGGCAGTTCACCGTGGATGCACTTGAGAACGATTGGCATGTGATCGCGCCCGACTGGCGTGGTTACGGTTTGACCGATTGGGCAGGGCAGGACACGTACTGGTTTCCGGACTTTCTGGCTGACCTTGATGTCATCCTCGACCATTTTGAACCGGAGTTGCCCGCGTCTGTGGTAGCGCACAGCATGGGTGGCAGTATCGCCAGCTTGTATGCTGGGGCGGTACCGCAGCGCATACGCAAGTTCGTGAACATCGAAGGTTTCGGCGGCCCGCCCGCAGCCGCTGAGGATGCGCCGCGCCGCTACGCTAAATGGCTGCGGCAAATCGCGCGCGGCGAAGAGCAGCGACCGTATGCTGACTTTGCGGATTTTGCCGAGCGCATGATGGCGGAAAATCCGCGACTCACGCCGGAGCGTGCAGCGTTTCTGGTGAAACACTGGGGTAAGGAGGAGGCCGACGGCACGGTGGTGCGCCGTGCCGACCCTGCGCACAAAGTGGTGCGGCCTACGCCGTCACGTTACGATGAATCGCTGGCGTGCTGGCGCGAGATCAGCGCGCCAGTGCTGTTTGTCGAAGGTGCGAACTCGCGTTCGGTGGCAACGCTGCGCAGCAAGCCGGAAGAATATCAAGAGCGGCTGGCGGCGTTTCAAACGCTGGTGGATGTGGAGCGTATCGACGATGCCGGACACAATATTCACCATGATCAGCCGGAAGCGCTGGCCAAGGTGATGGAGCGGTTTTTGCTAAAGGATTGATGATCGTTCCAGAACGCAGGAAGCCTTTCGGTGAGGCTGTCGTCGTGGGCATGCGACGCATTGTAAGCGGTAGCTTCAAAACGGGAGCATAAGCACATGGCGACAACGCTGACGATAACAAACCTGGTTCGTATCGCCGTTATCGGATTGGCGCTGGCTGTGCCATCATCGCCGCAGGCGCAAGGCTACCCGGAACGTCCCGTCACGCTGCTGATACCCTACACGGCAGGCGGTCCGACCGATATATCATCACGCGCAGCGTCTGAATCTGTATCGCGTGTACTCGGCAAGCGCATTACAGTAGATAACCGGCCCGGCGCTGGTGGAGCGCTCGCCGCATCGAACATGGCGCAAAGTGCCAGGCCGGATGGATACACGCTGGCGGTTACGCCGATCACCGTGTTGCGGCTGCCGCACATCAGCAATGTCGCATTCAATCCGATTAACGATCTCACTTGGATTATTAATCTCGCCGGTTACCAGTTCGGTGTCGTGGTGCGCGCAGATGCACCCTGGAAAACCTGGCAGGAGTTCATTGCGTATGCCAAGGTCAATCCCGGCAAAGTCACTTACGCGTCGCCGGGATTTGGCACCACGCTGCATATCACGATGGAGCAGATAGCCGAGCGCGAAGGCATCAAGTGGACGCAAGTGCCGTTCAAGGGCACGGCAGACTCCGTGGTCGCATTGCGCGGCGGGCATGTCATGGCGGTTACCGGAAGCGCGCCGATCGAACAGATCGAGGCTGGGGTATTTCGCATGCCGGTAACCTGGGGCGAGCGCCGCCCCGCGCGCCATCCAAACGCACCGACGCTGAAAGAACTCGGCTACGGCATTGTCACCAATTCACCCTACGGTATAACCGGGCCGAAGGGCATGGATGCGGCTACCGTACGAATACTGCACGACGCATTCAAGGGCGCGCTGAGCGATCTCGCGTTCTTGAAGACACTGGACCGCCTTGGCCATGACCCCTTCTACATGAGCGGCGACGACTACCTCAAGTGGGCGCGTGAAAACTATGATATTGAGCGGCGCATCGTCGAGCGTCTGGGGCTTAAGCAGCAGCCCTTTCAAGGTGATTAATAGAAGCGGTGGAGCGCAAGGGTTCCCGCCAATAATCTGAATGAATTGAAAGACTTGCCGTAAGTATCGCTGTACTTTTTCGCCGGTGCCAAGCAGACTCTTAGCGTTGACAACAACGTGGAGAGAC
>CANKUB010000101.1 GCA_947486575.1 Betaproteobacteria bacterium
CAGGTATTTGACTTGTCGCCATTCGTCGTCCTGTGGCGTGGTCTTGCGTATGATGCCTGACAGTTTTTCAAACTGCCCGCGCGCAATCCACAGTTCGCCGTCCAGCGCCTGTTTGGGCAATTTGCTGATGGACCACACGGGGGCGGCGATGACATTGCCTGCCCGCGTGCGCATTGTTTGGCCATCCCACAGGCCGCGCACGCCATCATATTTTTCGCTGATGAGAAAGGGCGCTGGATCAATGCTGGCCGAGGCTACGTTGGCGAGCAGAGCACCCGGTGCGGCGGGCGATTGTGCTCGCGCGACAGCCGTGAGAAACAAGCAAAACGCGATTGCCGCAATGAGCCATGACGACTTTTTCATTTAGCGTTTTTTCAGCCCCAGTAACTTCGCCGCATTGCCGCTGATGATCTGATCTTTCTGCTTGCGCGAGAGATGCTTCGCCTTTTCGACGAAATCCACCGGCTTGTAGTAACCCATATCGTAGGGATAGTCGGTGCCGATCACCACGTGATCTGCCCCGTACAAATTCACCAGATGGTCGAGTTGCGGCTCACCGAACACCATGGTGTCGTAATACATTTTTTTCATGTAATACGATGGCGGACGCGTGATGTGATCGTGGCATTCGGGCCGCACGTTGTAGGCGTGATCCATGCGCGCGGGGTAGTGGCCGAGAAAGCCGCCGCCGTGGGCAGTGACGATCTTGAGTTTCGGATAACGCTCCAGCACACCACCGAACACGATATGCGCGAGGGCCACGGTGGTATCCAGTGGATTGCCTATGACGTTGGTCAAAAAGTGTTTGGTGAGGCGCTGTGGTGAGGTAAAGCCGATGGGATGCAGAAACACCACTGCACCAAGTTCTTCACATTTCGCCCACATTTTTTCGTATTGCGGATCGGCGATTTCTGCACCGGCTACGTTAGTGCCGATTTCGATACCCTTGAAATTGAGTTTCTTCATACAGTAAACCAGCTCCGACACGGCGTCTTTCGGTGACTGCATGGGCAGAGTGCCGAGTGGCGCGAAGCGGTCTGGATGTGTTGCAGTAACTTCAGCCAGCCGCTCATTGACGGTGCGTGCAACTTGACGACCCAGTTCGGGCTCAATGCCGTAGTAGTACTGCAAGGGTGACGACGAAATAGCCTGCACGTCGATGTCCATTTTGTCCATGTCGGCAATGCGTTGATCAACGTCCGTCAGCTTTTTGTGCAAATCCTGGTGCAGTTTCTTTTGCTGCGCTTCGGTACGCGGATTTGCGTAGCGCGCAGTGGGTGAGGCATTCGTTGCGGATTGTTTGGCGATAGCATCAGCGGCGTCAGTATGGATATGGCAGTGCAGATCGACTGATATGGCCTTGTGCTTGTTTTTGACCTTGATGGTTTTGCGATTTGTGGGCATGGGTTTCCTTTTGTGTTGGCACCGATTATACGGGCACTGATTGCGATGAATGGGTGGCTATGAATGCGTATTTTGCGCACTGTCGTGCCAAGTAATATGGGCGGGGCGTTCCTCCGTAACTTCAGCTAAGGTATTGTTTTAATGTAAAAAAAGTGACTTGCATCTTGCGCTTGCGGGTGCGGGCGTGTACGCTCCGCCTGCTTAAATATTCTTACGGATGATTTCATGAATCGCATTTTGCTGATGTGCGCTGCACTCACAACCATTGCTGTCGAAGCAGGGGCAGCAGATTTCCCCTCACGACCGATACGGCTGATTGCCGCAAATTCCGCTGGTGGAGGGCTTGATCTGGTGTCTCGTGCGGTAAGTCCCAAGCTGAGTGCTGCGTTCGGTCAGCAAGTAGTGGTGGACAATCGCTCGGGGGCGGCTGGCAGTGTTGCGTCAGAGATCGTGTCCAAGGCGGCACCCGACGGCTACACGTTGCTGTGCAGTTCCGTTGGCGGCCTGGCAGTTAACACCAATCTTTACAAGGGACTCAACTACAATCCTCTGCGTGATTTTGCGCCGCTGACCTTTTCAAGCTCGCAGGGCAATCTTGTGGTGGTGAACCCTTCTTTGCCGGTGAAGACATTGCAGGACTTGAGTTCATACATCAAGGCCAATCCCAACAAGCTCACCTACGGCTCGTCGGGCGCGGGCAATGCCGGGCATCTGGCTACTGAGTTGTATCTCAATATGATTGGTGGCAAGGCAGTGCATGTGCCGTACAAAGGCGGTGCGCCGGTGATGGTGGATTTGATTGCGGGCCAGGTGCAACTGGTTTTCTCGTCGGCGGCAACAGCCCTGCCGCAGGTGAAGGCGGGCAAGATACGCGCTCTGGCGGTAACAACCTCGCGTCGTTTTACGGTGTTACCGGATCTGCCGACGGTGGCCGAGTCGGGCTTGCCCGGGTATGAGGCCGACAACTGGTATGGATTTGTTACGGTCGCGAAAACGCCCAAGCCCATCATTGACCGATTGCATGCAGAATTGGTTAAGGCACTGCAATCGGCCGACGTGCGGCAGGCGCTCACCAATCAGGGGCTTGATATGCGCGTCAGTTCGCCTGAGGAATTCGGCAATTACATTAAATCAGAATTCGAGAAGTGGGCGAAAGTCATCAAGGTCGCGGGACTCTCTGCCAACTAAGTCAGCCAACTGAGTCTGTCAATTAATCCTGCGGCGCGATTTTTTCGTCGCGTATCACTTTGGTCCAGCGCGCGACTTCAGCGGCCAGAAACTGCTGCGCTTCGCGCGGGCTGGTGCTGAAAGGCTCTGCGCCGAAAGCGGCAAACTTTTCCTTGATGTCAGGCCGCTGCAAAATTGAGCGCACCGTTTCATTGAGCCGCTGCGCGATTGGCGCAGGCAAATTTTGGGGCGCGGCAACTGCATACCATGCGAGTACATCAAAATCCGGCAACACCGTTTCGGCGAGCGTGGGCACATTCGGCCAGAGTGAAAAACGTTTTTTGGTGGTGACGGCGATGGCGCGAATGCGGCCACTATCCACAAAATTGGAGGCGCCGCCAGGCGTGGTGAACAGCAGCGGAATTTCGTTTTGTATCAGTGCCAGCGGCCCGGCGTTACCGCCTTTGTACGGCACATGATTCATTTTCAAGCCAGCGCGTGCTTGAAACAGCACCGCGGCCAGATGCATGCCGCTGCCGACGCCGCCGGTGCCGTAATTGATTTTGCCCGGATCATTCTTCGCCAGTTGCACCAGTTCCTGCGGTGTCTTGGCGGCGAAGCTGGGTGAGGCCAGCACCACCATCGGATTGCTTGCCACCATCGACACCATGGTGAAATCATTCACCGGATCGTACGGCAGCTTGCGATAAAGCGCGGGCGATGTGGCGTGGCCGGATGCCATCAAAAAAATGGTGTGGCCATCGGGTTCGGCCTTGGCGACTATCGCTGCGCCATTGGTGCCGCCCGCGCCAGGACGGCCATCGACGATGACTTGCTGGCCGTAAGCCTCGCTCATTTGCGCCGCCACCAAACGTGCAGTGATATCCACGTTACCGCCTGCGATGAAGCCGTGAATCATGCGGATGGGACGGCTGGGCCACTTAGCATCGGCAGCGAAAGTGATGGTGGTATGCGCAGTACCGATTGCTATGGCAACTGCCGCCGTTCTTGCGGCGTGTGTTATGGATTCCCGCCTGCCCGGGAATGACGGCTTAAGTATTTGTTTACACACGATATTCGGGTTGCGGCCCATTGGCTGCGGGTTGGTAGACGTAGTTACTTTCGTGCATCATGCGCAGACGCGAGGCCAGCACGTCGTCGCGCAGCCTGGCAAGCTTGGCCTTGTCGTAGACCAGTTCGCCATCACGTTTTTTCCACTGCCCGGCGACCATTACGTTTTTGACATCTGCCGCTTCAGCGTACATCACCACCGCATGCACCGGGTCGCCACTTTGTGCTGCCGCAAAAAGGTTCATGCCGGTGGTGTCGAACATCGCAAAATCTGCCTGCTTACCCGGTGTAATGGAGCCAATTTTGTGATCGAGCTTGAGCGCCTTGGCACCGCCCATCGTCGCCCAGTACAGCGCGTCACGTGGATGCGTGGCGTGCTGTGTGGCTGCGGGCCACGCTTTCACGGCGTGCAGCGTGCGATTGTCGAGTTCGCGTTGATGATGAAACGCATGGCGCGTCACCCACAGCATGGAGCTATTGAAATACGGGTCGCAATCACTGCCAATGGAAGGCGTGCCGCCGTACTTGAGCATGCGTGACAGCATCGCAGGTTTTTCGTAATTCATCATTTCAGTGAAGCAAGTCGAGGTGATCGTGCAACCCGCATCGAGCACGATCTTCAATTCATCTTCCTCAAAACAATTGCCGTGCGCGATGTTGTGATCGGACCCGAGCAAGCCTTCTTTGGCCAGACGTCGCATGCCGTCCTCGACTTTGCGCTTGCCTACGCGGCCATAGGTGTGCGCGGAGTTGATCAGGCCGTATTCGCGGGCCAGGCGTATGTCGTGAACAGCGACATCGTATTCGCCCCAATCGGGTCCGAGTATCGCCATCGCCAGCGTGAGCAATTGATCGTCGGAAGCGAAACGCCCGGTGCGCAGGCGATGTATTTCGTCGCGCGGAAACGGTATTTTGTAATACGGCGTGGTGTCGGCAGTCACCGGCGGCTTGACCGTGCCGCGCCCGAACACCGCGCGTATGCCAGATTCATCCAGCGCGTCGATAGCTGCGTCAGTCATCTCGGCGTCTTTGAGAATGTGGCACCAATCCATGATGGTGGTGGTACCGTGATGAATCTGATTCAGCGCGCCGAGCAGATTACCCAGATACACATCCCGTGCGGTGTAGCGCGTGGCCAGATTCTGGTGCATGTTGCCGTGATAATCGCGGCTCGACACCCAGCCCGCACCGATGCCGCGCAGCGGAAATTCCCAGGTGTGGATGTGCGCATTGACCATGCCGGGGATGACGATGTGGTGGCTGGCGTCAATCACCGTGGCGTTATCGGCGGAGAGATTTTTGCCGACAGCGGCGATTTTTCCACCATCGATCAGGATGTCGGTGGCTTCGGGATTGCCGATATGACTGTCCATTGAAACCAGTGTGGCGTTTTTAATGAGTGTGAGAGACATGATAAATATCCACTAATAAACAATGAGTTAAATTTACTTCCCGGCGAGCATGAACTTTAGTGTTTCGCTTGCACACACCTCCGCATCGCTCGCCGCCGCATGATACGAATCGCCGGGCAGCACCAGCAACCGGGAATTCGGAATCGTCACCTGCCACTTACGCATCGACTCAACATCACCCAGCGCACTGCCTTCGGTGGTGATGACCAGTGTCGGGCATTTGATGCGTGGCAGGTCAGCCGTGATATCGGCCAGCGGAATATTTTTTACAAAGCAAAGCTGGGTTGACACCGGGGTGCGCCCCATCATTTTGATCCACCACTCGGTGCCTTCCGGCGGAAAGTTTTTGCCGAGACGGCCTGCCATGGTGCGGCGTGCCCAGGGCTCGATGCCGTTTTCGGCGATGTCTTTGGTGAGTGACTCCACCCGCGCGGCGGTATCGTAAATCGGCGGAGGCGTGCCAACAACCGTGAGGCTCAAAACGCGTTCGGGAAAGCGTGCTGCAAATCGCCGCGCAATAAAGCCACCGATTTTCGCGGCGATAAGGTGAAATTTCTGTATGCCGAGTCGATCCATCAGTGCGATGAAGTCATCAATCGGCACATCAATTGTCCACGGATAATCGGCAGGCACCGGCGGTGTGGATTGCCCGTAGCCACGCATGTCGGGGCGAACTACTTTAAAGTGTCGCGCAAGCACTGGCACCCACGCATACCAGGATGCGCTGCACTCAAGATTGCCATGCAGCATCAGCACGGCTCCGGGTTTTGTCCACGGGTCAGTGAAGTCATCAACTTCGTAGTGCATGTTGATGCCGGTGGAGAGCTGGGCGTTGGGCATGGGGGCTTCCTTTATGAGCAATCGCGTATGATATAACGCGCGGGGCCGAACTTAAACACGGAGAATCGTCATGGCACAGATCAAAACAACCATCGTTGGCAGCCTGCCCAAACCCTCCTGGCTCGCCAAGCCGGAGGTGCTGTGGGCGCCGTGGCAACTGGCAGGTGAGCAACTGGCCGAGGGCAAGCGCGATGCGGTACGCACCGTGCTCAAAATGCAGGAGCAGGCGGGCATTGATATCGTTGGCGACGGCGAACAGACGCGCATGCATTTTGTGCATGGCTTTTTGCAAGGCGTATCGGGCGTGGATTTCAACAAGTTGAAGCGCATTGGCATCCGCGCTGACCGCTACGAGGCGGATTGTCCAACGGTGGTGGCGCCCGTGAGCTGGCGCTCACCGGTGCATGCCGACGACGTGAGATTCGCGCGTGCCAATACTGCGCACAAATTCAAATTCACCTTGCCCGGCCCAATGACCATGGTGGATACGCTGGCGGATGATTACTACAAAGACCGCGCGAAGCTTGCGTTTGCGCTGGCGGATATCCTGAATGCCGAGGCCAAGGCGCTGGAGGCGGCGGGCGCCGACACCATCCAGTTCGATGAGCCAGCATTCAACGTGTATCTCGAAGAAGTGCGCGATTGGGGCGTGGCCGCGCTCGAACGGGCAGCGGCGGGGCTGAAGTGCACGACGGCCGTACATATTTGCTATGGCTACGGCATCAAGGCCAACGACGACTGGAAAAAAACGCTGGGCGGCCAATGGCGGCAGTACGAATCGACGTTTCCGTTGCTGGCGAAAAGTTCGATCAACCAAGTGTCGCTGGAATGCGCGAATTCTCACGTGCCGATTGAACTGATCAGTTTGCTCAAAGGCAAAGATGTGCTGGTGGGCGCGATTGATGTGGCATCCAGCGTGGTCGAAACGCCGCAGCAGGTCGCCGCCACCTTGCGTGAGGCGATGAAATACATACCCGTCGAAAACATCCACGGCTGCACCAACTGCGGCATGGCACCGATGGCACGCCCGATTGCTGAGGCGAAGTTGCAGGCGTTGGCAGCGGGCGCGCGTTTGCTGAGTGCGGAGTTGAGTTGATGTTATTTAAGTATCTGTTTTTATTGATAATTTCATAACTCACTGTCAATGAAAATAACCAGAAGACCGTGCGCGCAATTCCACTTGCGATAGAATGAAAACTGAATATTTCCAATATAAAACCCACGTAGGAGTCAACAATGGAACGTCGTTCATTTATAAAACACACCGGCATGGCGGGCATACTTGCCGCCGCCGCCGCACCTGCATTTGCGCAATCCGCGCCTGAAGTTAAATGGCGTCTTGCATCGAGCTTTCCGAAAAGTCTGGATACTATTTTTGGCGCAGCAGAAGTGATTTCAAAGCGCGTTGCCGCAGCCACCAATAACAAGTTTCAGATTCAGGTTTTTGCCGGCGGAGAAATTGTGCCGCCATTCGGCGTGGTGGACGCTGTGCAAAATGCTACGGTGCAGTGCGCTCACACTGCGCCCTATTACTTCTTTGGTAAGGATCCCACATTCGCTTTCGGCTGCGCCATTCCGTTCGGCATGACGAATCGCCAGCAAAATGCATGGATGATGCACGGCGGTGGTCGTCAGCTTTACAACGATTTCTTGAAGGAATACAACATTATCAGCTTTGGTGCCGGTAACACCGGCGCGCAGATGGGCGGCTGGTTCCGCAAGGAAATCAAAACCGTGGCTGATCTCAAGGGCCTGAAATTTCGTATCGGCGGCACCGGCGGTTTGCCACTGCAAAAGCTCGGCGTGGTGCCGCAGCAGATTCCCGGCGGTGATATTTATCCCGCATTGGAAAAAGGCACGATAGATGCCGCCGAGTGGGTAGGGCCGTACGACGACGAAAAACTCGGCTTCTATAAGGTGGCCAAGTTTTACTATTACCCCGGCTGGTGGGAAGGTGGCCCGGAACTGGATCTTTTTGTGAACAACAAGGCGTTCAACGATCTGCCGAAAGATTATCAGGCGATTCTGGAAGGGGCGTGCCACGAAGCCAATCTCAGCATGATGGCCAAGTATGACGCGGTGAATCCGCCCGCATTGAAACGCCTGATCGCCAATGGCGTGAAACTGGCGCCGTTCTCGAATGAAATCATGGCGGCGTGCTACAAAGCGACGCGCGAGGTTTATGACGATATTGCCACCAAGAACGCCAAGTTCAAAACCATTTACGAGCCGTGGAAAAAATTCCGCAGCGAGCAGATCGAGTGGTTTGCGGTGGCGGAAAACCGCTTTGACAGCTTCATGCTGGCAGCGGAGCGGCTGGGGCAGAAGCGCTGATCCTGCGCGTCAACCAAAAAACGGCACGCTTGGTCACGTTGGCGAGCGTGCCGTTTTTATTTCTTGCTGTCCGTTGCTCCGGCATCCGGCGACGTTCCCTTCATCGCATCTTCCAGCGCCTTGGTCGCCTCGTCTTGCTCCACACGCACGGCGCTGCCCGCGGTTGAATTATCAACCGGCACCTGAATGTGGATATTCTGCGTATCAATCTTCGCTTTGGTTTGTAGCCCGCCCGACACAATATTCGGGAAGGCGATGATGAGGCCAACCATGATGACCTGTATCACCACAAACGGCACCGCACCCCAGTAAATCTGCCCGGTAGTAACCGGCGCGATGCTGCGCCCTGTGACGCGATCCAGATACGCTTTGTTGGGTGCAACGCTACGCAGATAAAACAGCGCAAAGCCGAACGGCGGATGCATGAACGAGGTTTGCATGTTTACCGCCAGCAACACGCCGAACCAGATTAAATCAATGCCGAGTTTTTCAGCCACGGGCGCGAGCAACGGCACCACGATGAAGGCGAGCTCAAAAAAATCCAGAAAGAACGCCAGCAAAAATATCAGAATGTTGACGACGATCAGAAAGCCCAGTTGTCCGCCTGGCAGGCTGGTGAGCAAATGCTCCACCCACACATGACCGTTCACGCCGTAAAATGTCAGGCTGAATACGCGTGCGCCGATCAGAATAAACACCACGAAGGTGGACAATTTTGCGGTAACGTTCATCGCCTGCTTGAGCAATGTGAACGACAGCCGCCGCCGCGCAAGCGCCATCAACAGCGCACCGGTGGCGCCCATTGCGCCGCCTTCGGTGGGCGTAGCCACCCCGAGAAATATCGTGCCGAGCACCAGAAAAATCAACGCCAGCGGCGGTATCAGCACAAAGATCACGCGCTCTGCCATACGCGAGAGCAGGTTGAGTTTCAGCAACTTGTTGGCCATCGCAATTACAAACGCGACGCCGATGGCGGCTGACGTGGTAACGATAATGCGTTCGTCGGTGGTGACGGTTGGGTTGTTCTGATCGTAGTAGATCACCCAGAACGCCACAGCGATGGCGACGGTGATTGCCGTTAACACCAGCAACGAGCGGTTGCCGGATGTGCCATCGGCCTCGCGCAGAGTGCGTGCTTCCAGCGGCAGCGCGGGCGCCCATGCGGGGCGCAGAACCGTGGTGATGAGTACAAAGCCCGCATAAAAAGCCGCGAGCATGATGCCCGGCACAAACGCCCCCGCGTACATATCGCCCACCGAGCGGCCCAGTTGATCGGCCATGATGATCAGCACCAGCGACGGCGGGATAATCTGCGCCAGCGTGCCCGATGCGGCTATCACACCAGAGGCCAGCCGCCGGTCGTAACCGTAGCGCATCATGATCGGCAATGAAATCAGCCCCATCGAGATTACGGATGCCGCCACCACGCCGGTAGTCGCGGCGAGCAACGCGCCCACAAAAATCACCGCGTAGGCCAGGCCGCCGCGCACCGGGCCGAACAATTGGCCGATGGTATCGAGCAAATCTTCGGCCATGCCGCTGCGTTCGAGGATCAGTCCCATGAAGGTAAAGAACGGTACCGCGAGCAGGGTGTCGTTCGACATCACGCCCCAGATGCGTTCGGGCAGGGCTTGCAGTAGCGTAGGTTGCAGCAGCCCCAATTCAATGCCGATGACGCCAAAGCCCAGGCCCACTGCGCCCAGCGCAAACGCCACTGGATACCCCATCAGCAGTACAATCACCAGCGTCAAAAACATCAGCGGTGCAATGTTGTTGATCAGGAACGCGGTCATTTTTGCGCCCCCGCTGCATCGGCAGCGGCGGATGCTTCGCCACGTGCGCGCAAAATTTCTTCGGCAAGTTCTTCTTCTGCCGTTTTGGTGACGATTTTTTCGCTGGGGTCGGGAATCAGGTCTTGCATGAAGGCGATGCGTTTGATGAGTTCGGATACCGCCTGCGCAATCAGCAGAAAGAAACCGATTGGCACCATCAGTCGTGCAGGCCAGATGATGAGCCCGCCCGCGTTGGTGGAAACCTCATTACGCGTGTAGGCTTCCATAAACAGCGGCCACGACAGCCACATGATCAACCCCGCCATCGGCAGCAGAAAAAACAGGGTGCCGAAAATGTCGATGCCTGCGCGCACTTTGGCGGAAAAACGCGCAGTAATAATGTCAATGCGCACATGCTCGTTGTGCTTCAACGTGTAGCCTGCGCAGAATAAAAAAATCATTGAAAACAAATACCACTGAATTTCGAGAAACGAATTCGAGCTGTAGTTAAACAGCTTGCGCACGGTAGCGTTGGCGGCGCTGATTAACACCGTGGCCAGCACCAGCCAGCAGACACACTGACCGATACGCTCACTCATGGCGTCTATCGCGCGTGACAGGGCGAGTAAGACCTTCAAGGGATGTCCTCCTGTTAGCGTCGGGCGCCAGCAGCGGTTGTTGTTTTACGGCGCGACTCTCGGTAATTATAGCGGCAATGCCTGAATGACGATGCGTTACACTCGCCTATCCTCAGTGACTCTCAGTTTTGTGCAAGAACCCGCATTGATCGCCAACGCCTCAGCCCCCGCACCCATCAGCACACGCGTACTGGCGGCTGTGTTTTTGCCTTTTGCAGCGGGCTACTTTTGCTCGTTCCTGTTTCGCAACGTCAACTCCGTGGTGTTCCCTGAATTGACGCAGCAATTCGGCCTGTCTCCCGGCACGCTGGGTTTGCTCACCAGCGCGTATTTCGTCACTTTCGCGGCGGCGCAGTTGCCGCTGGGTATCTTGATGGATCGCTACGGCCCGCGCCGTGTAAACGCCAGTATGCTGCTGGTGGCGGCCGTGGGCGCGCTGGTATTCTCGCAGGCGGCGGGCATGCCGGGTTTGCTGCTGGGCCGCGCGCTGCTCGGTATGGGAGTGGCGGTGTGCCTGATGTCGTCGATGACGGCGTTCGTGATCTGGTTTCCGCGTGAGCGCACGGCCACGTTGTTCGGCTGGATGCTGCTGGTGGGGTCATGCGGTGCGTTAGCGGCGACCAAGCCGGTGGAAATGCTGCTGCGAGTGATGGATTGGCGCTCGGTGTTTTTGCTGTTTGCGGCTATGGCGGTGTTGGCGAGTATGGCCATATTCCTGATTGTGCCGGAGAAGACGGCAGCTAAACCGGGCACAACGCTGCGCGAGCAACTCATGGTCATTCGCAGTATTTTTCGTCATCGCAGTTTCTGGTCAATCAGCTTCGCGGCAACGTTTGTGCAAGGTGTAGCCATCGGTTTGCTGGGTCTGTGGGCGGGCCCGTGGATGCGTGATGTAGCTGGGCTGGATCGGGCAGGTATGGCAGAACAACTGCTGATCGTAGCGGCGGCGTTTGGCGTGGGCGGCGTTTGCTGCGGCGTGCTGTCAGACCGTCTGGCGCGGCGTGGCGTGTCGCCTGTGCTGACGTATTTTGCGGGCTGTTTAGCCTGCACAGTGGCGTTATTGCCGATTGTGCTGGGGCAACGCAGCGGCGCCCTTGTTTTCTGGGCGCTGTTTTTGGGATTCTCTGCGTTTGGCTCGCTATCGTACCCGGTGCTGGCAACGCGTTTTGCGCCAGAAATGACGGGGCGCGTGGTGACCGCGCTCAATCTGGTGATGTTCTCATTGGCATTCGTCGTGCAGTTTGGCGTGGGCGTAATCATCAACCTGTGGCCCGTATTGGATGGCCGTTACGCTGTCGATGGGTATCGCGCAGCGTTTGCGCTGTGCTGGGTGTTGCAGGTGGCGTCGGTGGTGTGGTTGTGGTTTGCGGAGCGCGGCGTGATGTTTCGTCGAACCGATGGGGCAGCGTGACGTAACCTGGCCAGGGGCCAAGGCGCCAAGGTGTCAGGTGAGGTAATGAATCTCAACGCTGGGTCGACCGCTGCGCGTATCGGCATAAATCATCGAATACTCCGGCACTTCAAGCCACGTGGAGGTGTCTCTGGTCAGCGGTTCGGAAGCGATCATGATGGAGTTGGCGTTGTCGGCGCCACCGGTCATCTTCCACTCACCATCGTAGTAGCCGTATTCGCGGCCTGAGGTGTACCACAGGCTGAGGAAATTCATGTTGGCTTCGTGTACTTTGGCGGCGTCTTCGGTGCGGTAACAGCCGAAGTCGAAGCAGTAGCGCACGGCCGCAAGTTGTTCGCCGGTGGTGATGAATAAATTCACCGATGACGATGTGGCGATGTTCAGTTGCGAACGCACATCGCGGATGATCGCCAGCATGCGATCCACGGCGCTGATCAGTTGATCGGCGCTGCACTGGCGCATGGGGTCGTCAAGCTGCGAGGCCAGCAGGGCGTAAATCCATTCGCTGTCGGTGGTGCCGCTGATGCGCATGGCGATATCGGGTTTGATGTGTTGCAGCAACAGCGGTTTCATTTCGCGCATGCGGGCGAGATCGCCATTGTGTGCGAGCGCCAATTTGAAATCCGGGTACTGAAACGGATGCACGTTTTGCAGCGAAATATCCACTTCAGTGGAGTAGGCCACGCCGCGCACATGCGCCAGCAGGCAAGTCGGGTAAATCTTCTCGGCCAGCGCCTTGAGATTGCGGTCGAATACCGGCAACGAGGTTGAGGCGTAGCTGAAGGGTTTTTCGGCCTCAAGCGAATGGCGATCCCACGCGCGCATGCCAAAGCCCGCGAGGTTGAGCATATGCAGCATCTTGGGCATGTACGATTGGCGGATCAGCGCGCTGTCGGGTTGAAACAGCAGGTGATCCAACAATACGGGTTGGCCGAGATAGGCGAGCGCTCTACACATTTCACACCGATTCTAGCGTGATAATTATGGCGGCACTTTATACTATGTCATCACAACTCGCAGCGAAATTCACATGAACGATAATAGGGCATTTTCGGTTCACACCGTGCAATGGGCCGAGCGCGTTGCCGATTTACAGTCGGTTCGCCGTGCGGTGTTTGTGCTTGAACAGCATGTGCCTGAAGCCGAAGAGTGGGACGACCGCGATGCGGTGAGTCAGCATGTGCTGGCGCTGGCGGATGGTGTAGCTATTGGAACCGGGCGCTTGTTGCCGGATGGGCATATAGGCCGCATGGCGGTAATTAAATCGTGGCGCGGACGTGGCGTGGGGCGCGCGATGTTGGCGACGCTGCTCGCCGTTGCACGTCAATCACAGTTTGTTGAAGCCGCATTGCACGCACAAACGCACGCGATAAATTTCTATATAAAACAAGGGTTTACGGTGGAAGGCCCGGAATTCATGGAGGCCGGGATTGCGCACCGGGTGATGCGGCTCAAGTTGTGAGCGCGGTAAGATTAAAGCGCCGCGCGACTTCGCTGCGAAATATACCGTGACCACCGAAGCTGCGTTCGGCGTAATACACCTCGCCTTGACGGTTGACGGTACCGACAGGTACCGGTGCCTGTCGTTCCCACACGGTACCTTGGGTAATGCAAATCCACCAGCAAGGCCTCGATATCCCGCTACTTGATGCCGCCGGAAACAGGCCGGGAAAAAGCATCATTGTTGTCGGCGAAGGCATAGACAAAAGCAACATCAAATTCAGAATCGGCAGCCTGCAATTCGCCGATGGCAGCCGCATGAGCTATGCAGCGAAACCACCGTGTTTTTTCAACCAATCACGCATCGCCTTGTTCACCCGTGTTTGCCAGCCCTGGCCGGTGGCTTTCAGACCGCTCAACACATCCGCGTCAAAGCGTATCGTCGTGGGCACCTTAACCGGCGCTTTCTGTTTGCCGCGCTGGCCGGGGCGGCGCACGGCGGCATTTTCCCAGAATGCCGCAACGGCAGCTTTATCGTGCGGGTTATACGGCGCATCGTCGTCAACCACGATACGCGCATCCGGCAATGCGCGGAGTTTTTTCAAATCAGTGCCCAAGGGTTTTCCATTAGCGTCGTTCTTCATGTTTGGTCGCCTTTCGACAAGAAATCAAGTGGGGCGCAGCAGGACGATCTACCCACACCAGATACACCACCACGCCATAAAACAATCCCAGACTTTGCAGGCGCTGCTCGCCATAAGCTTCGCGCGTGTCTTCCTGCGTCAGCAGCGGGCTATCGAACACCACTGCGCAATCGGCAAGATCAACACCATGCTTGGCGATGTTGCTTCGGCGTTTGGCCTCGTCCCAAGTCATCACGAGCTTAATGTATTAACAAATAAATGTTCTGTCAAGGACAAACGACAGGATAAACGACAGCACAAACGACCGCCAGATTGGGGTGTTCCGTGCGTGGCAAATGATGCCTGTAACCCTGTGGCCGAAAGGTGGGTGGCGTAAATGTTCGGAATCATCGTTTTGGTTGTCGGGGTGCTCTACCATGTAGCGCTGATTGCGCTAACACGTTTTGCCGGCTCAGGGCGACAGGTACCGGAGTCAAATGGTTTTCCGCAACGAACACACTTTCAGCCTGAACTGAGCAGCTAAGCCATGCCTCGCCGTCCGCGCGTAAATCTGGTGGGATACCCGCAGCACATCGTGCAACGTGGGCACAACCGTGCGGCAGCCGCTGGGCAACGATCGCTTCCGCGAGCCGCTAGAGGTGGCGTTGGGCCGGCGGTTAGCGCCAAAGCAGCGGGGGCGCAGGCGTACAGAGAAAGCAGCGGATGCACATGAGCAGATAGCTTTGGAGATTTAGGGGGTGAAGATGCAAAACTTAAAATCAAATCGACTCCGGTACCTGTCGGAACACGGGCACTACTCAAGCGCCCGAAGATACTGATATTCGATGAGGCAACGAGTGGGCTGGATCAGCAAACTGCCGAACAGTTTGCCAGCACCATCAATCAGTTAAAAGGCAAAGTGACGATGCTGTTCATTGCGCATAATCTGCCGCGTACGTTGAAGGTGGACGAGGTGTTTAATTTCGGGGCGGCGGCTACTGCCGAAAAAGCAGTTTAGGCTGTAGGCGTTTATGGCGCACGGTTCCAGTGTTCCCTTATTGTTGCCGCTTCCAATACGCGGCAAACGCCACATTAACTTGCGCTTCGGCGCGCGCAATATCGCCGTCGTCTATAAGTGGAAATTGTCCGCGCTTGTTTTTGGAAAGGCACCCGTTGTTTTGCGCGATATAACGGATCAGTTTTTCCAGTTCGGGCTGTGGCGCGTCGAGCCATCGCGTGAGTGAGCGGTGCGCGCTGTCATAGGCACGCAGGTACGCAAGCTCATTGGCGAGATCGTGGTCGATGGCGCGTTCCAGGCAGGCAAAGGTGAATTCGCACAAATCGGTTGCATCAAAAAACGCATACAGGTGCAGTGGCCGTTTCTTAACGTCGATAAAATTCGCGTCTGAATCGAGACGGTAATCAAGCATGCCGGTGCGTCGAGCGGAGTAACGCTTGAGCACTGCGGCATAGCTTGCGATATCCTGCTCCATAGCCGCTGATACAGGAACAACCGCACCGGGCGGCGTAAAGCCCCCCAGCCGCAAAAAATGGTGCAACAAGAAACGGTGCAATCGGCCATTGCCATCAAGGAACGGATGCACAAACACGAAGCCGAACGATGCGCACGCAGCGGCCAGAACCACGGGATACGTGTTGCTCTTGACGAGTTCTCCCACTTTGACCACACCCGCCATCATACCGGGCACATCAGCGGGATCGGGCGGAATGTAATCTGCACCGTGCGCTGAGCGCCCGGAGCGTGACAACCAGTTTTGTTTTTGTCGAAACGACGCTTCGACACGCAGCCTGGGCACGATAACGTACTGCCATTCGACAAAGGTTTCTTCGTCAAGCGGCACATCTTCTCCGGCACGCTCCAGTAAGCGACGAAAGCGCTCGGCCCTTTGTGAATCGGGAATATCTTTTTCTATGGCAAAAGAAGAACGTGTTTCGGCAAGGTACAGATAATTGACCGCACGCTCCAGCAGTTCCGGTTCAAGGCTGGCAAGCACCTGTGCGACGTTTGCGCCCAAATCCTTCTCGATCCACGCGCGCAGCGCCGGTGTGCGCCGCACCAGCGGGCAAAAAGCCGCAGTGCCAGGCAAATTGTCCAGAATTGCAAAGCGCCTGTTGCGCTGAGCGGGCGCAGTGAAATAGCGTTTATCGTCCAGCACCGAGACAGCATCAATACCCGCAGGCAACTTGTAGCGGAGTGTTTGACCATTGAGCCACTCATAGAGATAGCCGCACACACGCGCATAGCGCGACCCCGGCTTGCTGTCGAGCCAAGCCTGCAGCTCATCAGCACCGCGTTGCTCGAACAACGCAGCGAGCGCTGACAAATTCACACCTTCGTATTTGAGGCAAAACTCCAGGTGCGCCGACAACGTATCGTCAAAGTTGTACTTGCCGGGGTAGCGCACGATGACAGAACCATCGGCGTGTTCCGTGCGATCAATCACGCTCAACCGTTTGGCGATAAAACTGGAGGTGCGATCTGCCACGCAAAATAACCCATAGCGGGAAATCAGCGCGTTGTAGCCTACTTGACGATCAGGAATTCGCACGTGTAAAAGCGCCTACGGTATTTGTAAAAGCACCTATATTTTGGCATGAAAAATACAATTAACCTAAGCGTCAAGGAGAAATGCCTATTTGCCTGTCGGGCAGGCAAGTGAAGGCAAAAGGCCATTCATCCTAAAAACAGCAGTTGACCACGACGTAAGGCGCTAGCCGTATGATTCGTAAAGGATAGGCACGTAGAAAGGGCAAACCCAATGGGTGAAGCAAAAAGGCGCGGCGTTGTTGCGTTGCAGGAGGCACTGCAAGCGATGAGTGTCGAAG
>CANKUB010000102.1 GCA_947486575.1 Betaproteobacteria bacterium
CCTGCGTCACGCCTCGATTCAACGCGGCAATCACCCGATTGCGAAGTTCGTCTTGTGCTACCGCCGGTATGTGCTTCATGCTTTGTGTCGTCATGCCCTAACAACGTACTAGGACATGTTTGGTTGACTTGTTAATAAGTTGTTATATGCGATCTGTCGAAAGAACATGGATAAAGACGATGCAAGAAAACTTAGCGGCCCGGAACTGAAGGAGCGACGAAAGCAAGTGATGCGTGCATACCGCCGGGGTATTAACAAGAAGCAGATATCGCGCGACTTGGGGCTGAGCTATCCGGCGGTGTGTAACATTGTTGCCCGCTACGGGCGCGATGGGCCTGCGTCGCTACAACCTGGCAAGCACGGTCGTAAGAGTGGCGATGGTCGCGCGCTTACGGTTGAACAGGAGCAGCGGATCCGGAATCTGATCTGCGAGAAGCGGCCCGAGCAACTGAAAATGGAATTTGCGCTTTGGTCACAGCCTGCGGTGAGGCAGCTTATTGAACGCGAATGGAAGTTGAAGCTTTCGGTGCGTGCGGTGGGCAACTACCTCAAGCGCTGGGGATTCACGCCGCAAAAGCCGATCAAGAAAGCCTACGAGCAGCGGCCCGAAGCAGTCAAGGCGCGGCTCGACGAACAGTATCCGGTGATCGAGAAACAAGCAAAGGTCGAGGGCGGCGAGATACACTGGGGGGACGAGACGGCGCTGGTGAACACCGACGTGCGCGGTGGTGGCTATGCACCGAAGGGACAGACCCCGGTGGCCTACACAGTGGGCGGCACGCGTGAGAAGCTGTCGATGATTTCCACGGTCACTAACCAGGGCAAGGCGCGTTGGATGATCGTTGAAGAATCCTTTAACTCGGACAAGCTCATTGAATTTCTGGAAGCGCTGATTCTGGACTCAAAACGCAAGGTGTTTCTGATTCTCGACAACCTGAGAGTCCACCACAGCAAGCCGGTGAAGGCGTGGCTGGCTGATAGAAAAGCACAGATCGAAGTGTTCTACTTGCCCAGCTATAGTCCCGAACTGAATCCGGATGAGCGACTCAATGCCGATCTGAAACACGGCATCGGATCGAAGGTGGCGGCACGCACGAAGGCCAGACTGAAAGCGGCGGCCACTGAACACATGCAAATGATCGAGGCCAACCCGGAGCGCGTTAAAAGTTACTTCCGCGATCCGCGTGTGGCCTATGCCGCCTGATGAAACTTTATTCGTGCCGGGTCAATAGTGGATAGGAAAGTATGCGTTGTACATACAAATAAGCGGTATCACCTTTACCCCGCCGCAATAGTCCGAAAGAACCCATTTGCGGGATTTCGTAACGAATTTTGCAATATTTCAGTAATGCAAAGTCAGGCTGAGACTTGGATGAATGTGGCTTGTGAATTAATAATGCTATTAAAAACAAATGCTTATGAATTAACGTGTTTGCGAATAAATACCTCGGATTCACCCGCCGACGACCCGTATTTTTTCGACCATCCTCATTACGTTAGCGCTATGGCCTGCAACACAGGCACCCACACCACTTCCGCATCGGCCATTTGCACGCGATGATTGACCGCAGCTACAAAGGCAAGAGAAACTAGCCACACTAGAATTGAGTATCTAATTCTTTGATTCCACTCCGTTTTCATCCAGTCAAGGTGACTCATGAACGCCACCCAACAGCTCGCCAAATTCATCTCCACCACCCGCTACGAAGACATCCCGCCACCTGTGCTCGACGCCACGCGCACCATACTGCTCGACGGCATCGCCAATGTGCTGGCGGGTTCCACGCAGCATGAGCTGGATTTTGTGCGGCGCTATGTCGATCGCCTCGGCGGGCGCGCGGACTGCGCTATTGTCGGCTCGCCGAATCGTACCAATGCGCCGCTGGCGGCCTTTGCCAATGGTGCGGCGATGCACGTGCTGGATTACGAGCCGCAAGGCATTCCGTCTACGCACGGCACGTCTACGCTGCTGCCCGGCATTCTCGCGCTGGCCGAGGTGAACGGCTTATCGGGGCGTGCCGTCGTCACTGCATTCGCTGTAGGTTGGGAGGTGCAGCAGCGTATTGCGATGGCTGCGCGCAAGGCGGAATCGCGGCCTTTTCATCCGCCGGGCATTTATGGCCCGCCTTCGTGTGCGGCGGCCTGCGCCAATCTGCTGGGCTTAAATGAGCAACAGACACGCGTGGCGCTGGGCATTGGCGCGTCGCGCACCGGCGCGTTGTTCGCCAACAACGGCACCATGACCAAATGCACGCATCCGGGCAACGCGGGCCGTATGGGCGTGGAGGCCGCGATGCTGGCGGCGGATGGATTTACCGCCAACGAAGATATTTTTGAAACGGGGCGCGGTTATGTGGAAACGCTGTTCGGTAATGCGTTCGAGTGGGACGCATTGCTCGGCGGTCTGGGCCATGAATGGAATCTGCAAAAGCACGGCTTCAACATCAAGCGCTACCCGGCGCAGATTGCCATGCAGTGGGCGACCGAATCCGTGGTGCTGTTGCGCGAGAAAAATAATCTGCGCGCGGATGATGTCGAGTGGCTTGAATTGGAGGTTTCCTCGCGGCGGCCCGGTCTTTCGCGCCCCGCGCCGGCGACCGGACTGGATGGCAAATTCAGTTTTGAATATGTCGCTGCTGTGGCGCTGACGCAAGACCAAGTCGGCATTGATTCTTTCTCCGACGCGGTGCGGTTTTCTGCGCCGGTGGAAGCCGCGCTGAAAAAAATCCGGCTGAAGCCGAACCCGGATATTTCCACATCAACACTTGAAACCTGGGCGCAGGCGCGCGCGGGTCTTAAGGACGGCCGCGTGCTGATTGAACGTTGCGACGCTTATCGTGGCTGCTCGCGCAACCCCATCACGCGTGAGGCGCATTTGGTGAAAGTGCGCGACTGCATGCGCCGCGTGCTGCCGGAGGCGAAGATGGAGCGGTTGATCGGCCTGGTGGATGGGCTGCATGAACTTAAAGACGCGCGGGGGCTGGTGCGGGCACTGGTAGGCGAGTAGCGACTGCGCCGCCTTTTATAAAAATCAATAAAAACAAATACTTATAACATACTCACGCAAACTAGGCTGCGCTAAATTACTCCGCGATTTTTATATTCGCAGCCTTAATGATTTTCGCGTTCACAGCGTAGTCAGCCTTCATCTGCGCCGCCATTTTCTCCGGGCTGGTGTGAAACGGCTCCATGCCAGAGGCGATCAGCTTGTCGCGAATTTCGGGCAGCGCCAGAATCCTCCCCACCTCGCTGGATAGTTTGTGGACGATAGCGCTGGGCGTGCCACCCGTGGTCAACACGCCCTGCCAGTTCTTCGGATCGTAACTCGGCAAACCGGCCTCGGCATAGGTTGGCAACTGCGGCAACCCCGCTGTGCGCTTGTCGCCGGTGATCGCCATGCCTTTCAGCTTGCCGTTCTGAATATGCTGAATGACGTTAATGGCATTGGAGAAGGACGCCTGCACGCTGCCGCCCATGAGATCGATGATGCCTTGCTGTCCACCCTTATAGGGAATGTGCTGCATCTTGACGCCGGCCATCATGTTAAATAACTCGCCCATCAGATGTTGCGAGCTGCCACTGGCAACAGACGCGACATTGAGTTGCCCGGGCCGCGCCTTGGCATAGGCGATGAACTCCTGCAAATTATTCGCCGGCAACGACGGATTGACCACCAGTATGTAGTTGGTTTTGGCGATGATGCTTACCGGGGCGAAATCCTTGAACACGTCAAACGGCGGCTTCATCAGCAAACTCAGTATGACCTGCGTATGCCCGCCCAGCAGTAGCGAATAACCGTCGGGCGCAGCCTTGGCCACCGCATCGGCGCCAATCATGGTATTGCCGCCGGGACGGTTGTCGATAATCACGTTCTTGCCGAACGCTTCAGCCAGCTTGTCGCCAACCAGTCGCGACAAGGTCGTGGTGCTGCCGCCGGGCGGGTAAGGCGTGATCCAGCGTATCGGCTTGCTGGGATAGTTTGCAGCGTTCTGCTGCGCGGCAAGCGTACAAGAATAAACCGCCAGCGCAGCGGCGCTCAAGATGTGCATCGACACTGCGCGGCATTTCATCATATTGCTTCCCCATTTTGCACACGGTGACTGCGCCCGTGTCTGCAACGCTTTTCGATAGCGGGCTATCCTACAGGGCGTTCGCTGTCCTTGCAAAGCGGCGCGGAAGTTACAGCCGGTGTGTGTGAATATGTGGATTGACGTCCATCGCCGGGAAGATAAACTCTCAATGATCAACGCCATCACCGGGAGCCATCATGCAAGAAACCCAAACGCTCGCAAATTTCGTCGCGGATACGCGCTACGCTGATCTGCCCGCCAGCCTCATCGCCGAGTGCAAAATCGCCACGCTGGATGTGTTTGCTGCCGCCTTCGTAGGCTCCTCAATGCCGTGGGCGCAGCGCGTGGTGGAAATGGTGCATGAGTTGGGCGGCAAGGCAGACGTCTCCGTGGTCAACCAGCCTTGGAAAACCGACGTATCACGCGCCGCGCTCGCCAACGGCGCCATGATCGGCGCATTCGAGTGCGAGCCGCTTACCGGATCACACGCCAGCGGCACGGTATTGCCCGCCGCGCTCGCCATCAGTCAGCGCGATCACCGTGCGGGCAAGGATTTCCTGCTCGCCATTGCGCTGGGCTTTGAAATATCCGGGCGCCTGCAAAAGACCGCCGTAGGATTGGAAAGCACGCGCGGCTTTCACAATCCCGGCATACAAGGCCCTTTTGGCGCAGCAGCCGCCGTCGGCAAACTCTTTGAATTCGATGCGGCCACGCTCGCCAGCGCATTGGGACTTGCTGGCTCTTGTGCAGCGGGTCTACTGGAATTCGCGTGGGCGGGCGACGATACCAAGCGCGTGCATCTGGGCCGCGCCAGCTCGATGGGACTGGAAAGCGCGCTGTTGGCGAAGAAAGGCCTGCACGGTCCCGTCACCGTAATCGAGGGGCCGTACGGCTACTTCAATGCTTTTTCCGAACCTACCAATATTTCCAAACTGACCGAAGGACTCGGCAAGAAATGGATGATCCAACCCGCGTCGCACAAAGCCTTCGCCACCCACGTGACACACCAGGCCGTGGTGCAAGCCATACAGGACTTAAAACGCGAACATGGCTTTGACGCGAAGAACATCACGCATGTCTGCATTCGCGGCGCGCATCGCATACTCGAAGACCGTCACACCGTACGCGACCCGTTAACCGTAATGGGCGGCCAGTACAGCCTGCCGTTCACGGCAGCAGTGGCCCTCACGCGCGATATGTCGAACCCGCTGGTCTACAACGATGCGGCGGTGAAAGACCCATTGGTGCGCAGCCTGGCGAAAAGCATGGAATTGATTATCGACAAGTCAATCCACGAGACCCACGGCGCGATCCCAACTGCAGAAGTAACCATTACCTGCGGCAGCAGCATTTACAAAAAAATTACAACGCCCCACAAAGGTTCCCCGCTGAATCCGCTGACATGGGCGGACGCCTGTGAGAAATTCAGCCGTTATACGCGCACCCTCATTGGCGCGGCGCAAGCACAAGCGATCATGGATGCAGTGGGTGATCTTGAGAGACAGAACGATATGACGAACATCGCGGCCTTGGTCGCCAAGGCCTGATGGCAAACCCCAGAATTTAAGTGAGCGCCCCGTAGCCCGAGCTGACTGCACGAATTTGATATTGATCGTGCGGCGCGTCTCGCCCTACTGGCGCAAACTGAGGCGCTCGGCGAGCCGTTCGTACAACTGATACTGATCGCGTACAAACCTGTCTGTGTCGATGGAGCTGCGCACAGCCGCGATACCGCCCAGTTTCTCCACGCCGGCGAGCCAGGCGGCATCCCGCGCCAGCTTCGCGAGCGCGTCGGTCCAGCGCTCTGTAACATCACGCGGCAAATGCAATGGACCGGCAAGCGCAGACCATGCCGCGAGACTCTCCATCTCTGGCCAACCGAGACTTCTTGCGGTTGGTACATTGGGCAGTTCCTTCAGCGGCTCGCGCGTCGTTGTCATGAGCGGACGCAATGTACCCGCGCGTAAGTGCCCCAAAAGCGCGCCGAGGTTGCTGCAGGCGAATTGCGTCTGCCCGCCCAGCAGCGACACGGTGAGCTCGCCCGATCCTTTGTACGGCACACCAACCGCAGCATCTTTCCGCAACCCGACCAGGTTGAAAAGATACTGCGGGCCAAAGTTTTGCAGCGTCCCATCACCCACAGTCGCAAAATTGAGCTTGCCCGGCAGCCTGCGTATCTCGGCAATGAGGTCCTTCATCGACGCGTACGGCCCGTCGCCCTTCACCGTGCATACGTAGGGATTGATTTCCAGCAACGAAAGGAAGGCGAAATCGTTAGCGCCGTACGGCGTCTTTCGATCCGTTGCCGGCAGGATCACCTGTGATGCAATTCGCGAAAGCAACAACCGATGACCGTCCGGCGACGCGTTGCGAACCGCGAGCGTGCCAATCGCGCCAGAGGCGCCGGGCTGATTCATCACGACCACCGATTGTCCGTTCAGATAGCGGGGTGCGTGCAGAGCCAGATTCCGCGCTGCGAGATCGGCGTCACTTCCAGCCGTGTACGGCACAACGAGCAGGATCGAGCGTGATGGATATTGCGCATGCACCGCAGTTGCTGTGGCGAACAGGAACGTAAAGATAAGGCGACTGAGCATGTGGCCTTGTATAAAGGCGGCGGTAGCGCAGACGCGGAAAATCTTTTCAGTACGTATTCCGTAATCCTTATTCCATATCCGCATTCGTACCCGTAAGATCGTAATACAGTGGCGCAGTCGGTAGTGAAGTCGGTTCGAGGAAAATATCCCGAATTTGTCTTTGCTTATCGGGGTCACCGCATTGAGACCACGAACAACTCGGCTTGGCAGCAGGTTTCACGGCAAAGGTTGCCTCGCCCACACTTCTCGCCTTCTGGTTCCGGCGCATCTTCCAATATTCCAAGAGGGCCACGAGTGTGTCCCCCTTGGTCGAAGTGGCAGCATTAGGTAGTACCAGCGGGACCGCAGCAGGTGTCGGTATAGGCTCGCCAGCAAAACGCTGTCGCTGGGTTTCCCACGTGCCAATGAACTTCGCCAGTAGGGAACGACTGAGGGCGCGATAAGAGGCGGAATCGGGGAACAGCTTAATACCGTGCCAGCGCAACAGATCGTCCACCTGTGGCTTAATCTTCGCCCAGTGCATATGCTTCGCGGTAGTCGGGCAATAAATCCTGTATCACTTCATGCTCATCGCTTCCGTAAGCCGTATTTCTAAAACCGTGCGCTCTGTTGTCGTCATCCGTTTCAAGCGCGTCTACTCCCCAATTGTGCACGAGGGATGCTATCTGCTCGGTGGTAAGTTCGGCGACAACAGGGGAAGCGCGAAGCGCCATCTTGCTGAACCACTCTCGATCAAGCTCGGTGGTGCGCTTTGCCGCTCGGCTATTGGCCTCGGCTAGGTCAGAGGTTTTGAGGCTCTCGTAGACCTTCGTCTTCGGCTGGTATTCGTCGAGGAGTTCTTGCGGGATACGGCGATTGTAGTAGTGGGTCTTGCCGCGAAGGATTACGTGCAGTCCAGCTTTCAATTTCTTCTCCATTACGCATTGTAGCGCCATGTGTAGCAACGAAATGTTGCAATGGCTGGAGTAAGACGTTGAAAATAGAGGATTATCTGTTAAAACAATCCCCTATTGTGTGTTTGGCGCGCCCGGCAGGATTCGAACCCACGACCCCCTGGTTCGTAGGCTGAAATTCTGAATAGAGTTCTTTATAAATCAATCACTTACAATGCTTGCCAACCTCAAAATCAGCGTCAGACAACCTCAATTCAGGCCCATCCAATCAAGTCACGTCACAATTTCGTCACAGCCAATTGTCATAAATGGCCTCGATTGTATATCTCCCGATTGGATATCAAGGACTCCGCTCGTCATCGCACATCCGTAACGGTTTATGCAACCGTTACGGTATTTTTTCAAGATTTTCGGCGCGAATGATTTTGCCGTTGCTCCCCATTGACGTCCGCGTATTTTCCGTAACTGGCAACAGAACTTCGCTGCAAACAAAGCCGAGCACCGTGCCCAAGCCCCACAAAACACCCGATGCCGGCGTGCCCAGCACTGCGTAATTTCCCCAGCGGCTCATATCGTGCAGCAGCGGTGTTCGATGCAAAAACCGTTGCCGCAACCGATGCCTAATGTATACGTGCAGATACACTGCGATCACCCAGGATATCCAGATTTGCGGTGGCATGGATTGCTGGTAAATCGCCGCCACCATGGTTGCCAACACACCACTGGCCATGAAGCGTTGGGCATGCTCTCGTATTGCAGGCGTATGCCTTCAGCGCGAACGACTTCGCTACGGGCGTTGTCAGGCGAATCAGTAGCGAATGGCATTATTGCGACGGCTGGTGACGGTGAGTCCATTTCCTGGCGAGCAGGCGCTATTGCTACTCAGACTGCGCAACCACTCATCCAAGCCAAGTGTTTCAAACGATACGTCCCGCTCGGTTCGGTGCGCTGTTTTAAGGTCAGGATGAAAGCGGATAAACACGAGAGTGCCGCCTTTTCTGGTCAATTTTCAGCGCGCGCCAACACGTCACATACTATTGAATTCTAAACTCCGCTTTTGCATCGTACCCTGGCAAGATGGACCGAACAACAACACAAGAGGATTCAGCCAATAAATTGTCGGAATCCAACTCAGGCTCAATCGCTTCACAAATTCCGCATTCTGTAATGCTGCAAAACATGATTGTTAGCAGGGCACTATTGATCTGCTGCAAGTCAAAGACGTCGTCAATCTTTACCGGGTAGCTCAGCCGAACGCGTGATGATCGAACAGCACCTTGAAACCCAGCCCGATCAGCACCAATCCTCCCAGTATCTCAGCTTTCGAACCCAGTGCCTGACTGCCCACCCGTCCGATCCAGACACCGGCGACCGACAGAATAAACGTCACCCCGCCGATCATAGCAACGCTGAGTCCGATATCAACACCAATGGTGGGAAGCGTAAATCCGGCGGCTGCAGCGTCGATACTGGTGGCGACCGCGAGCATGAAAAGCGCCATACCGCTGGCGCGTTTCTTTTCATCGCCAGGTGGGTCGGCTTTCGCTCCCTCGAACAGCATTTTGCCGCCGACCAACGCTAACAAGGCGAAGGCAATCCAATGGGCAACGGTAGCGATCATGCCGGCGAACGCAACGCCCAATCCCCAGCCGATCAGCGGCGCTATTGCCTGCGCAATCCCGAACGCTGCACCGACGCTCAACGACAGCCGCCACGGTTGTGGCCCCGTGACCGCACCCTGACAGAGGGCTACCGCAAACGCATCCGATGCCAGCGCGAGAGACAGCAGAAAAAGAGAAATCATCGGTGACATTGGGGCTACCTTGGCGTCCTAAAAATGCGTTCTGAACCTAGTGTAATGGCGCTTAGCAGGGATGTGCCAATCGGCGCAATGCTTTGTGCCCCCTGTCTCATCATATCCAAACGTCTACAAATCAGGCTGCCGACGACTCATCGTACCCGATCTCTACCTTCTGCAACGACGCTATTGGCTGCTGTGTCATTTGAACTGCTCCCCGCTGAAAATGGAGAACTGCCCAGTTATACGTTCCGATAAGCTGTTTGGGCTTTGAAGCATGGCAACGCGCTTCCGCGTCTTTCCAGAACGCTGCTGGTGTCTGTCCCGTAGGCGCGATGTGTTGGGGTGTGACGAATGCTCGGGCAAATCCCAATCCCATTGGGCGAGCTTGCCGAAACATTGAAACCCCCACCGGCACGATCTGTCCCGCCGGGGTTGTGCCCGGTGTGGCCCATTGCTGCGCAAGGTCAACGCGTTGCACATCGGGTGCATCCAGTGCGTCGAAAAGAAGCGTCAGCCGTTTTAGCAGCGCCCCGATCTGGGTAGCAAACGATTGCGGGGCCTTGTGTCCGAGTATGGATTGGCTTCCCAGGAGATAGCTCAGCGGATGTTTCACATCGACGTCAAATGCACCCTGAATTACAAAAAAGCTGCCTCCAGGCCGCAGACAGCGGCACAGCCCACGGCACACCATGACATCATCGAGCCAATGCAACGCTTGTGAGATGGTAACGACATCATATTCTTCATCGCGAAACACCAATCGATTGCACGATTCATGAATTGGGGTCAGGTTCCGTCCAAGCTGTTTCGCCCGTTTAGCGGCGGCATTCACAAAGCCCCTGGAAAGATCCATCATCGAAACTTGGTCGGACACGCTCGCCAATGCCAGCGCGAGATCACCAGGGCCGCCCGCGAGATCCAGCACACGACAGTTGGCACGAACCGGAGCGCTGCGTATGATCAAATCAGACAATTCTCGTGGAAACGGGCGATGCGCAACATAGGCTTCAACAATTTTCGAGGTGTATCGCGATGTATCGTCGCGCGCTCCAATGATTACGCCCGCAGAACGCATGTCGTCGATGGCTTTGAGCAGACGTTTGCGTTCAGCAAGGTTTTGCGAGACGCGGGTAAGACGCAGGTAGCCCTCGATGGCTTCGTCCACTGTTGCTCCGCGACGATTCGAAAACATCGAAAGCAGAACGCGATCACGTTCGGTCAGCCAGTACTGGATGTAAGGCTCGACATCTTTGGCGACGTACGGGTGCCCATCCATCGCGAAATTCAGTGCGAAGCTGGGCGAGGCGCGCAGACGCTGTGAGACGGCAGATTTATACGGTTGCTTTGGCATGAAATGAGCGTAAAGGCAATGTCGTGCGGGTTCGCGCGCGCCAAATTATACGTGGTGCAACATGCTGGAAGGCATTGATCACGTCTGGGGAATTTTCTGCAAGCTGTAGTGTTTACAGTTGGGCCGAAACGGTGCCAACAGCGCCATGGCGTTAAAAACGCATGACATGCAAATGAAATATTGCTACGGCCACGCATTATTAATTATGAAATCATAAGGTTACATATAAGCAATCCAAAATGCCCGAGTCAATAACATTCCTTACAGCGCACCTAAAAGGTGATATTTGAGTCCTCAGTACTACCCCCGACTTCGCTATACTCTAAACGCTTAAATTTCTTGTGCCGCCGAATACCATTCAATCAAAAATTCAAAATGCTGCAAGTCCTCCGTTCCTTGTTTTCGTTGCATCGTCAATTCAGCCTGATAAGCTGGTTTTCAGTGCTCAGTCTGCTCTGCATCGTTACGGCTTGCGTCGTATCGTCCTATCTGCTGTCCCAGTTTTTAGCGCAACAGATGCTGCGCCGTGATGGCGCCGTAATGCTGGAGTTTGTCCAGAGTGTAGTCGATGTCGAAAACGACAAAGCGCGCGCCGCCGGACGCGAGCCGAACATACGCGACAGCCACATGCAGGAGTTGTTCGATCATCTGGCGGTCGTACCAAACATGCTGCGCACGAATATATATGCATCAGATCAAACGCTGGTGTGGTCAAGCGAAAAAGAACTCATCGGCAAGCGCTTTGACGACAATCACGAGCTGGAAAAAGCGCTCAAAGGTGAAATGGAAATTGAATCCGGAAAAACGGGTAAAAGCCAGCACCCCAAGAACGAACACATGTTTCTGAGTGACGCGCCGGTGAGTTTTGTGGAGACCTACCTGCCGCTGCGCGACAAAAAAACCGACCGCGTAATCGGCGTGGCCGAACTCTACCGCGTGCCGAACGAGCTGTTTAATACCATCGCGCAAGGGCATCGGCTGATCTGGGCGACCGGAATTTTGTCTGCCCTATTGCTGTATTTCGTACTCTTCTGGATTGTGCGTCATGCTGATGCCACCATCCGCAGCCAACAGGAACAATTGATCGAATCCGAAACGCTGGCAGCCGTGGGTGAAATGGGTTCCGCCGTAGCCCATGGCATACGCAACCCACTGGCCTCCATCCGCAGCTCAGCCGAGTTGTGCGTCGACGATAAAACCTCACCCGCAGTACGCGAATCGGCCAGCGATATCGTAGCGCAAGTGGATCGACTCGAAAAATGGGTGCGCGACTTACTCAGTTACGCGCAGCCGGAAACCGGTGTCGCCAAAGGCCTGAACATCGCCGCCGTGATCCACCGGGTATGTGACAGTTTCACACGTGACTTTGAAAAACTGGGCATCGTCTCCTCTGTAACACTACCCAACGCGCTACCGCCCGTGATTGGTGACGAAGCCGCGTTCGAGCAAGTGTTTTCCAGCCTGCTTGCCAATGCCATGGAGGCCATGGAAGCTACAAAAAATGGAGGTCGCCTCACCCTCTCAGCCACACAACCAATGCGTGGTAAACCGGTGATAGTTACTGTCAGCGACACCGGCGTTGGTATTGCCGATAGCCGCAAAGCTAAAATATTCACCGCCTTTCAAACCAGTAAGCCCAAGGGCATGGGATTGGGGCTCGCACTGGTGAGGCGCATCGTGCGCCGCACGGGTGGCGATGTGTACATTACGAGTAACATGGGCGTCGGCACGCAGGTAATCCTGACGCTCGCTACCCAGGCGGCGCCATGACGTGTGCAGTACTGGTGGTTGAAGACGAAACAGTTTTCGCCAAAAATATTCAGACCTATCTGGTGCGTGAAGGCTACGAAGTGCGCATTGCCGCGGACGCGCAAGCCGCCATGATCGAGTTTGACGCCTTTCATCCCGCCATCGTGCTGCTCGACTACAACTTGCCCGGCACCAATGGCCTCGACGTCTTGTCGTGGATGCATGCCAAAGACGCCAAAGTGCCGGTGATCATGTTGACCGGACACGGTGGCGTTGAAGTCGCAGTGCAAGCGATGAAATCCGGCGCCGCCGATTACCTGACCAAGCCCGTGGCACTCGGCGAATTGCAGTTGGTGATTGATCGCGTCGCGCAACGCACGAAAATTGAAGGTACGCTGGCGTATTACCAGAAACGCGACGCACAAACAGGCGCACTCAATGCCATGCTCGGTGAATCGCAGCCGATGCGTGATCTGAAGGCCAAGCTTGAGCAAATCATCACTGCGGAAAGCAAACTCACCGATAACGACGCCCCCGCTGTACTCATCACTGGCGAGACCGGCACCGGCAAAGAACTGGTGGCCCGCGCGCTGCATTATTCAGGGGCACGCGCCGCCAAGCCCTTTGTCGAAATCAATTGCGCTTCTATACCGGCAAATCTACTCGAAGCCGAGCTATTCGGTTACGAACGCGGCGCGTTCACCGACGCCAAGGAGCGCAAAGCGGGCTTGGTAGAAGCTGCCGAAGGCGGCACGCTGTTTCTCGATGAAATCGGCGAGATCGATATTTCAATACAGGTCAAGCTACTCAAATTACTCGAAGAAAAGCGTCTGCGACGGCTGGGCGGAATCCGCGAGTTGCAAGTGAACGTGCGCATCGTAGCTGCCACCAATCGCAATCTCGAAGCGATGGTGCGAGAAGGCAAGTTTCGCGCGGACTTGTATTACCGGTTACGCATCATTCAGGTGGTGGTGACGCCGCTGCGCGAGCGCGGCAACGACGTGCAGTTGCTGGCACAACATTTTCTGGCGATGCAAAGCACGCGTTACAGTCGCAGCGGGCTTACCCTGTCGCCCGATGCCACCCACCTGCTGCTGGCACACCACTGGCCAGGCAATGTGCGCGAACTGCGCAATGCCATCGAACAGGCGGTGCTACTGTCGATAGACAATGAAATTACTGCGCTGCAGTTTCCGTTTTGCGAACCCGCGCTTGAAATTCTGCCTGTTGCCGACACTGCGCATCACGCTGCATCCGACAAATTCAATCTTGACAGCACCGAGCGCGAACTGATCGTCAAGGCGCTGACACGCACTAGCGGAAACGTCACCCGGGCAGCAAAATTACTCGGCATCAGCCGCGATACGCTGCGTTATCGCATCGAGAAGCACGCTATCGCGGTGACGCAATAGCGTCACGAGAATAACTTTACGTTATTGTTTTTAAAGACTTATTTTTAGAAGCTTGGATTTTGTCTGACAATAGGTGTCAGAATATGCGCGTAAAAACGGGCTCGTCCTAACAACGACCAGCGTTTATCTGTCGCGCGACCAAGCTGATATTAACCAAGCGCGCCTCCGCGACAGATAAACCTTGTTGCTCAGCAACATGTGCAATAGGCTGCACTTCAGGCGCCTCCTCGCGCACGATTACATTGCATGGCAGCAGAAGGTCTAAAAGGATTTGTGAGGTTGTTTTCATGGGGTCAATCTCTATACAAGGTCGCCGACTGACAACCTAAGCAAGTTTTGGCCAAAAGGGGAATATGCCTGTACATTGCCGAACTTACTCGCAAGTGACGCGATTACATTTCGCGATACATTCACAAATTGCGTCACGTTAAATTACCTCGCAGCCGATCGACCTGCAATTCGCGGGCCAAGCATCGGCCGATAAAGGCTCAGTCCCGACGTCGCCCCTCCCGCGATCTACGCTCCTGCGGCTCTTCCTGTGCGCTGCGATGGCATTCCACACACTTATCGAAGTTTGGAATGCCTTCCTTCTCGTGCTTTCTACGAATCTTGTCCGGCTGGTGCTCATGACAGCCGTAACAGGTGTAGCGGATGTAGTCATTGTTTACATGGCAGGTTACGCATGTTGCATTGTGATCACGATCCAACAAAAATAGTTTGTCATGCTCAAACGTGGCGGGTTTCCATTGTTCCTGGCGGTGGCACTGCAAACAATTACCAGTGATTTGGCGGTGGAGATTATCGGTAGGCGCTTTGTGGCACGCTTCGCAACGATCGCGCACCGAGGCGCGCAAAAGTACGTGAGAGAACGACTTGCGACTGCGTTGCGTCAGTCTTGGGGCCTGGTGATCGCTGTGACATGCCATGCAGTCCTGCTCGATCAATTCCTGATGAAACGGCGTTTTGTGTGTTTTTTGCGCAACCGGCGTACCTTGGGTTGTTCGTAATCCGATGTCTGTTACGGCATGACAGATCACACAACGTTGCGATGACGCTCCGCGCAACGGCGCATGACAGGCAAAGCAATCGGTGGCGAGATGGGCATGCCCGTCTATTAGCGCCCCGGGACTAACCATCAGGTGCGGAAAAATGAACACCAGCGCCAGTAGCCCAATCAAATTGACGGCGACCAGAGCCAGGAGCCAGCGCTTCAATGCCAGCCCCAAAACAGAAAGACAGCAATGATATGTGCCAACGCGAGGATGGCAAACGCCAGGGTAATCGGGAAGTGTACCGCGCGCCATTGCTTAACTACGTCGAATGTCAGGCTGTCCCAGTACAAGCGATCTTCCATTTCTGCCGCTGTAACGCCTTCCTGACGCATTTGCTGACGCGCTTCGGCCATGCTTTTCCGCGAGCGTTCCAGCAAATACTTTCCAGTCAGCCCGCTGGTCACGTTAACAAGCATTGTGCCCACTGCCAGCCATGCCAAGATGGAATTGAAATGGATTCCGGCATGCACCAGTATCAACAGGGATCCAAGCCAGGCCATGCGTTCGTGCAGGCGCAGGAGTGTGACCGGTCGGCCGGTACTGATTATCTTGCGCTTGCGCAACGAATAGCCAAATGAAAACAGGATCAAGAGCGTGCCTGGTATGCCCAGGTAGCGTCCGACCCAGACAGCATTCAGCACATGCAGCGCCGCATCGACGAGCAGTGTTACCGCCACCAATGCACTGAAGGCCAGCAAAAAGGGCAAAATCTGGCGACTGATTAATTTGGCCTGCATAGCCTCACGCCCCCAGCGTTATAAAGGAGGCTGGCTGGCCCACGCACAGCAGACAATGGCCCGGCCTGATATCGTGATCGACGGATTGTAAATAACGCACAGTTCCTGAAATCAGCCGGGTCTCACAACTGCCGCAGCTTCCGGACCTGCAACCGGATTCGACCGATATCCCCTGACGCTCCGCAAATTCAAGCAGGTTGGCATCCTGTCCGTCCCACATCACGGTGCGACCCGAACGCTGAAACCGCACCTCAAGTGGATTCAAACCAGCATCGACAGGCTTCGTGGGTGCGTCTGGCGCGAGCCGAACGGTCGCCGGGCCGAACGCCTCATAGTGGATATCGTGCTCTGGAACGCCCCACGCGGCGATTCCTGGGACCAAACTTTCCATCATCACAGCCGGGCCGCACACATAAAACAGATGCCTGCCGTGCGGCAAAGATTGCCGCAACAGGTCTACGCTGATGTGCCCTGCGTGCTGATAGTCGCGTCCCTTCACGTCGTTTGCATCGGGGCGGCTGTAGACCACATTCAGATGAAACTGCGGGTGACGCAACGACATGGCTTCCAAAGAAGACTTGAAAGCCACTTCCCCGCTGTGCCGCAGTCCATAGTAGAGGTGAACGGTTCGCTCGGGCTGCTCATCGAGACACCAGCGCAGCATACTCATCATAGGTGTAATCCCTATGCCGCCAGCGATCAACACCACCGCCACCTTTGCATCGTCGTCAATATGAAAATGGCCTGATGGGGCCTTGATTCTGAGGATGTCACCTTCGTGTAGTCGATCATGAAAGTGCGTGGACGATGCGCCTGGCGGCAGATGCGGCTGATCCGCCGGAGCGGGAACGCGCTTGATGGTGACACGGTAGCCCTCCGGCGCTGGTCTATCGGAAAGCGAGTAACAGCGGACGATTGTGCGCGCCTGCCCCTGGTTTTCAATCGCAAGTTGAAATGTGAGGAACTGCCCCGGTTTGAACGGCGGCAGCGCGATGCCATCAACCGGTTCGAGATAAAGGGTCTTCGCGTACGAGTGTGGGTGAATTTGAGGCATTTTAGAGCACTGGCAACATGCACGTGAGTATTTTCAGTCGCAGATATTCCTCATCGCGCAGCCCGTATGCACGACGTTGAATGACGCGAATTTTGTTGTTCAATCCCTCA
>CANKUB010000103.1 GCA_947486575.1 Betaproteobacteria bacterium
CCATGAATGATTTCGACGTTTCTGGTGGGCACCCACGACTGCGCCGCCGTTTGTGCGGCGCTCGCCAACGCCATGGACAGCAAAATCGCAGCAATACTCAAGTAATTGTTTTTACGCATAATTCCTGATTCGCTTTTGGCGATTCCTCAGAGTCTTTACTGCTTGTATCAGCAATACGCGAAGTCGCTGAGGCTATCCTACACCGCAATGGCGTTGCATGCGCAGTGTGGTCTCTGTCGGTTGACGATGCGCTGGCTTGCCGCTACTGTGCGCCCGGCCATGAATCGAGAAATGATAGAGGAGAAATTGTGAGCAGTTTGGCTAACTCGTGCGCGATTGTTGGGATTACACGCGCCATAGGTTTAAAAAGCGACGCTGAGAAAAAGACCCCGTTGCAGTTGGTGATCGAAGCGTGCGGGCAGTTGATGCGTGAAACCGGTGTAGATCGCACCAAGATCGGGGCGGTGTTTACCGGACGCATGCCGCGTTCGTACATGACGCTGCAGTACAGCCAGAGCCTGGTGAATGAACTGAAAATTGCGCCCATGTTCGCCACCGAAGTCACCTCACACGGCGGCGGCGCGCTAGGCACCATCGAGCTGTCGGTGCTGGCGCTGAACGCCGGACTGATTGACTACGCCTTGTGTGTTACCGGCGAAGCCAGCCCCATCTGGATCGACATGATCGGTGGCAGTGCCAACTGGGAGGCTGATTTGCAGTTCGAGGCACCCTATGGCCCGACGACACCGGCACTGTATGCGCAATCAGCCTGCCGCTACATGCACGAATACGGCATCACGCCCGCACAGATGGCGAAAGTGGCCGTCGAAAATCGCAAATGGGCCGTGCACCACCCGCACGCTGCCATGCGTAAAAAGGGATTGATCACGGTGGAGGATGTGCTGAATTCACCGATGATTGCGTCTCCCTTAAAGCTGCTGGACTGCGCGCCGTGGTTTCCCGGTGGCATCGCCAGTGCGGCGCTGATTACGCGGGCTGATATTGCGCGGAATATCTGTGCAGAGCCTGCCTACATTGCCGGTTTTGGCCAGTCGAACACCCATGAGTGGGTGGGCGAGCGCATGGGCACCTGGGGCGTGGGGCCGTTCGTCGATGGGCCCAGCATGGTGCGCACCGGAGCCAGTGTTGCAGCGAAGCAGGCGTATGCCATGTCTGGTTTGGCGCCAAAGGACATTAACATCGTCGAGACCTCGGTGCCGTTTACCTACGCCAATCTGCTGATGCTCGAAGAGTTCGGCTTTTGTGGCATAGGGGAAGGCGGGCGTTTTGTGGAATCGGGCGGTGTGGATTTCGACGGTGGCCTGCCGTTCAACACTACCGGGGGCTACCTATCGTTTGGGCAGTCGGGGCAGGGCCTGTATCTCCTGAAAGAAATCATCGAACAGATGTGGGGGCATCCGGAAGGCTACCCCGTGCCCAACGTGAAAGCGGGCCTGGTGCATGGACACGGCGGGCCGCTGGCCTGCCATTCCGTGATGATTGTTTCCAAAGAACCGACTTGTTAGGGCGTTGATATGAGCGAAGTCAAAGCAGAAATGGCTGACTGGGCCGAGGGCCAGAAGGTTTACGCAGGCGAATTGTTTTTGGGTTTGTATCAGCCGTCGCCGGAAACGGCAGGCTTCTGGCAAGGTGTTGCGCGTGATGAGCTGCTGTTCAAATGGTGCGCGGCATGCGCCAGACACTATCATCCGCGCCGCATTATTTGTCCGCAATGTTCAAGCACCAAGCTGGATTGGAAACCGGCTTCGGGCAAAGGCAAGGTGTATTCCTTCAGTGAAGTGCATCGCCCGCCCACCAAAACTTTCGCCAAAGGCGCGCCGTATACAGTGGGTCTGGTCGAGACGCCTGAAGGCGTGCATTACTTCTGCCGCATTGTTGCCGAGGGTGGCGCAAAAATTGTGGTGGATGCGCCCGCACAACTGGAATTCCGCGAACTGGAGACCGGGCAACGCCTGCCGGTGTTTGTTGTAGGTGGGGCGGCATTGAAATGACGCTATCCAGCACAGGACCACTCGCAGGCATACGCGTCATCGACATCACCCGTGCATTGACCGGGCCGTTCTGCACCATGATCCTCGGCGATCTGGGCGCAGACGTGATCAAGGTTGAGATACCGGGACGTGGCGATGAGGCGCGTCACTGGGGGCCGCCATTCGCGGGCGGCGCAGGGCCGAATTATCTGGGATTTAACCGCAACAAGCGCAGCGTTGAAATCGATCTGCACGATGCCGAAGGTCAGGCAGCGGTGCGTGCGCTGGTCGCGACGGCCGACGTCGTGGTGGAAAATTTTCGTCCCGGCACCATGACGAAATTTGGGGTGGGGTACGACACGCTCAAGCCATTGCGTCCCGGCCTGATTTATTGCGCGATCAGCGGTTACGGCAAGGAAGGGCCGCTGGCCAATTGGCCCGCTATGGATTTAATGATTCAGGCCGTGAGCGGCATCATGGCGCTGACGGGCGAAATCGATGGCCGTCCGCACAAGGCGGCAGCGCCGATCACGGATCTCTTCGGCGGCTTTTCGGCAGCGATCGCTATCATGGGCGCCATCCATGAGCGCAGCAAGACTGGCGAAGGCCGCGAAATCGATATCAGCATGCTGGACAGTGCCTTCGTCATTCTGGGGCAATCGGTTGCTGCGTGGGGCATGAATGGCCAGGACCCGCAGCGTGTGGGCAACGCACACCCGCTGATGGCGCCGTATCAGAGCTTTCGCACCAAGACGCAGGAAATCGTCTGTGCTATCACGCAGCAAAAGCGCTGGGAGCGCATGTGCACCATGCCGGAATTTACGCATCTGCTGTCGCGCCCGGAACTGGCGACGCAGGTCTTGCGCAACACCAACCGCGTTGCGTTATGCGAGGAGATGGAAAAGATTCTGCAAACGCAAACGGCGGATTATTGGCTCGCACATTTCTTCCGGCTGGAACTGCCTGCGGCACCGGTGAACACCATCGCGCAGATTGCGCAGCATCCGCACGTTACCGCGCGCGGCTCATTGATGGAAATCGAATACCCGCCGGGTTCCGGCAACAAAATCAAGATTCCCGGCATGCCCTGGCGCGATGTGGCGGCGGCAGGACCGGCGCGCAATCCGCCTGCGCTGGGCGAGCATACGGCCGAAGTTCTGGCCGAATGTGGTTACAAAGCCAGAAAGTAGATAGTAGATGAAGACCCGGGAGAGACCGATGAAGTTGCTGGTTGTGCTCACCGCTATTGCGTCCGCAGCATTGTGCGGCGGCGCGGCAGGGCAGGAATATCCCACCCGTCCGATACGCCTGCTGTCACCTTTCCCGCCCGGCGGTTTTAACGACGCACTGTCGCGCATCGTCGGTGCCAGGTTCACCGATGCCTGGGGGCAGCAGGTGGTTGTGGATAACCGGCCCGGGGCGAACATGATCGTTGCCAGCGCGCTGGTCGCCAAGGCCGCGCCCGACGGTTACACCCTGATGATGGCGGCGGTGCCGCACGCGATCAATCCGAGCCTGTATAAACTGCCGTACGACTCGATCAAGGATTTCACGCCATTGGCCATCATTTGCTCGGTGCCGAACATGGTGGTGATACATCCCGCAGTGCCAGTAAATACGATCAAGGAATTGATTGCCTACGCGAAAGCGAACCCGAAAAAGATTTCATTTGCATCAACCGGTGTCGGCAGTTCGGCACATCTGGCAGGCGAACTGTTAAAGCTCAGTTCCGGCACGGATATGGTGCACGTGCCGTACAAAGGCGTGGCCGTTGCCCTGCCGGACCTGCTGGCCGGCCGGGTGCATCTGTATATTGGCGCCATCGCTACCACCGTGCCGCATGTGCGCTCGGGCCGTTTGCGCGCGTTGGGTGTAACCACATTGAAGCGCGTTCCCGCGCATGCCGATTTGCCCACGGTGAATGAAACCGTGCCGGGCTTCAACGTCAGTTCGTGGTACGGCTTGATCGGCCCCGGCGGCATGCCGCCCGCCATCGTCAAAAAACTGCACGGCGGACTCAAGCGCGTGTGGGAAGCGCCCGACGTGCGTGACCGTCTCTACAAAGACGGCGCCGAAGTGGTGGGCAGTACGCCCGAAGAATTCGCCACGACCATCCGCGAGGACATGCAGACGTGGATGCGCGTGGTGAAGGCGACCGGCATCACGCCGGAATGACCCTGCCCGTGATCTGCACGGACAGCGCGCAGATCACTTTCACCAGCAGCAACTTCGTAGTCACATAACGTTGCGCGGCGTGATGCCGCCCAAATCAATTTTTCAGAACGACCAGCGCATCCGCTGCGACCACGTCCGTTTCATTCACAAACAACGGATTGATATCGATTTCGGCAATGCGGTCGGGGTGATCGGCGATCAACTCCGAGACGCGCACCAGCGTTTCCGCAAGTTTGTCCACGGCCAGCGCGGGCTTGCCGCGAAAGCCGGTGAGTAGCGGCGCCGTTTTGATGTCGCGAATCATCGCCTGCGCAGTGGCACTATCGAACGGCGCATAGCGATAGGTCACGTCCTTCAGCAACTCGGTAAACACGCCGCCGAGGCCAAACATCACCACCGGTCCAAAGAACGCATCGTTGATAACACCGATGATCACCTCGGTGCCGCGCGCCATCTCCGCGACCAGCACGCCGTCGATGTGTGCGCCGGCATGGTAGCGGCGCGCGCTGGCGATGATTTCCGCAGCGGCGGCTTTGAGTTCGTCGAGGCTGTTGATGTTGAGCCTGACCGCGCCGGCTTCGGTCTTGTGCGCGATGTCGGGCGTATCTACCTTGACCACGAGCGGGAAGGGCAGCGGTGCTGTTTTCAGGGCTGCGATTGCCGCTTCCGTCAGGGCCACTTCGCGCGTGACCGCAATGCCGTAGCGCGCGAGCAGCGCCTTGGAGCGGCGCTCGGACAACACGTGTTCGCCCGGCGCCGCATCCAGCGCCGCGCGTTGCGTGATGCGTGCGTGGGCGGCCGCTCCGCGTGCGAGAAACGCCTCACGCCGCTGGGTGAACTGATAAAGCTGCCCGGCGGCATGTGCCACGCGCACCGGCGTCAGCGCCCACGGCACGCCTTCGCGCTCCACCAGTTGCAGCGATTCCGCGCTGCGATCGGGCACGCGGTTCCAGCACACAAACAGCGGCTTGCCGTGGCGCGTCTGAATGTCTGCAACGCCGCGCGCCCAGATTTCCGATCCTGCGCCATGCACCGCGCCGTAGCGCAGGATGAGCTGATCGACATTCGGGTCGCCGAGCACGATATCGGCCATGCGATTGAAGTCGGTGTAATTGCCGCTCAACTGCGCGGTGGCGTCGATGGGGTTCACCAGCGAGGCAAAGGCGGGCGCGAACTGCTTCAGCGCCGTGATGGTGCTGTCGGTAAGCGGCGGTACCTTCATGCCGTAACGGTCCGCCACATCCACCATCATCACGCCCGAGCCGCCGGAGGTGGTGATGGCCGCGAGGTTCGGCCCTTTGGGTAGGTATTTGCCGGTGAAGGCGCGCACGCAGTCGATCATGTCGTGCAGGTCTTCGATCTCGACAAAGCCGCCTTCGCGAAATGCCGCGCGATACAGCGTGTAATCGGCGGTCATGCTGGCGGTGTGCGACTGCGCCGCGACGCGGCCCATCGCCGTATTGCCCACCTTCCACACCAGGATCGGTTTCCCCAGTGCCAGCGCGCGCCGGCCGAGCTCGCGCAGGCGTTTGCCGTCGGCGACACCCTCGATATACGTCACAACCACCTTGACGTCGTCGCGCTCCAGAAAATCGGCAATGAAATCCAGCGTGGACAAGTCGGCCTCGTTGCCGCCCGACACCACATAATTGAAGCCCACACCCTCGGCGTGCGCCAGCGTGACAATGCTGAACGCAAAGCCGCCGCTCTGTGACACAAACGCTACCGGCCCTGGCTGCAGCGCGTAATTGCGAAACCCCGGCCCGAAGCCGCAGAACACGCGATCCTTCAGATTCATGGTGCCGATACAGTTGGGGCCGATGATGCGCACGCCGGTTTTCGCAACGATCTGTTTTAATTGAATTTCTTTATCAACGCCCGCAGGACCAATCTCGCGAAAACCCGAGCTGAACACCGTCGCAAATGGAATGCCCGCCGCCGCGCACTGCTCAATCACGCCGCCCACCAGATCGGCATTCACCGCCACCACCGCCATGTCGCAGCGTTCCGGCAGCGACAGCAAGTCCGGATAACATCGCTCACCATTCAGCTCGGTGTAGCGCGGATTGACCGGATACACGGTGCCCTTGAAGCCGGCCTCACGCAGAATGGAAACCGGCTGGCCGCCGATGCTTTTGGGATTGGCGGAAGCGCCGACCACGGCAATGCGGCGCGGGCTGAGCAGGGCGTCAAGGGATTTCAACGGAGGGTCTCCTGCGCTCGGGTAGCGCGTTGTTGGGGATCAGGGCAAGCAAGGAAACCGGGATTTTACCGGCAACGTGCTGTCAGGGGATTGGAGAGGCGGCTCATTGTGGAGCCAATCAAGTTCAGTCCGACAGACCGCTAGGGCTTCGGAACCAAAACACCCACGCTGATCAGTTGCCCTGTTGCGCCGACGAAATCGAAACTCAAGCCTAGGCGACGGTAAATAATCCATTGGGACGGCACGGGCGCTCCCGCCAACGCGCCGCCATCGTCCGGAGGACCGAGCCAGGCTGTCACCGCCGTCAAAGTGTCCGAGACGGTAATGCCCAGCGGCAGTGGCCCGTCATATCGGCCATGGGCATCCGTTTCATAGCCGCCAACAATACCCGAAAACGCGAGTATGTAGGATACCCGCCCCTCGGCAATGCGAATGCACCGGCCACGCTGCGGGTAGTTCAGGAACGTGGCGTCACTGAAGAGGGTCTTGGCGTAGTCGTATGCAGGTTCGGCGTCGCTGACCGCGTGTGACGGGTACGGCGCCCCAAGCAGCGGGTTCACCTCCTCGACCGATTGTCCAGCGCGAAGGCCCGCGATCTCGGGCGGATGCTGTCACGGGTGAAGCGGGACGTTGGTCTGCCATTGGTCCGTTGGTCCGCGGGAGAATATGACCTGTGCCTCAATTGGATTTGAGGCCAATCGCTTTCATCACTTTCGCAAATACCGCAATATCGGCGCGGAGCTTGCGCTCGTGTTCTTCCGGTGTCGTTGTCGTAACATGAATGCCCACGGAATCCAGACGTTCCTTGAGATCGGGCAACCGTAAAACGCGCGCAATATCCCTGGCGATTTGCTGCCGTAGCGGCAACGGCGTACCCGCGGGCGCGAATACGGAACTCGCACCCACCAGCGTCCACTCGGGCAGGACATCGGCGATCAGCGGCACGCCCGGTAGTACCGGAAAGCGCTGCATGAGCGGCACCACTTTGCCGTCATTGATCAGAGATTGCGCAACCAACACGGAGACGACCGTAAAGTGTGCACGGCCCGCAGCGACTTCGACCAAGGCCTCGCCTGAACCCTTGTAACTCACATGCTGCGCCTTGACGCCGGCGGCAATGCGAAAGCGCTCCGAGTTCATGTGATCCATACCGCCCGCAACGGGGGATGCAAAAAAGATTTTGCCAGGCCGGGCCTGTGCGTACGCCACCAAGTCCTTCACCGTTTTTACACCCATTCCGGTCCCCACCACCACAACATTATTGGCGCTGTATAGTTCGGTGACGCCCGCGAAGTCCTTGAGAGTATCGTAAGGCAGGTTGGAAAACATCACGTGGCGCACGGCAATGGAGCCCGAGACAAACAACAGCGTGTAGCCGTCAGGTGTCGCCTTGGCGACGGTACTGTTGGCGATGAGGCCTTGCCGGTTGTCAATCACCAGGGGCTGCTTCCAGTAGTCGCTCAACTTGGGTGCGATCAGCCGCGTGGTGGCATCAAGCCCCGTTCCGGCGGCAGCGGAAACCACAATACGCACCGGCTTGACGGGAAAGGCTTGTTGCGCCGGCGAGGCTGGCGCAAACAAGACCGCCAATATAGCGAGATACGCAAGGTTTGCATGCCGGCAATGTAGCCCGCGGGCCACGGTTAGCAACGATCCTGGCATATCCCTGTCACACAAACGGCGCTGAGGACACGCTTTAACCATGACGCCCCCTTTTCAAAGATCGAGTATCGGCACTTCAAACACCATTCTTGCATAATCCCCAATGTATCCCGGCCTCCTCCACCGGTCAATTGAGCCTGTATCGCAGACCGTACCACTCAACCTTCAGATCCGCGTAAAAACCCTTATTACCGGGCATCACTAAATACCTGAATAAATTTATTCTTCTGCGGCCTCGAAAACACAGCCCAAACCACCCCCTCGGCCCCGACAAATCCCGCCTTTTCTGCGCACGCCCACGCCAACAAATCCACCCGCTTGCGCGCTCGTGTTCGTGGTGGCGGTTGCGGCTCCAGCCCGATGTGTTTTGTGTCTTTTCGATGACAGCCGGTTTTTCAATCACCGCGACAAGCTTGAACTTGCCGCCGAACGGGGCAGGCTTCGCTTTTACCCGATACTCAGTTTAGAATCAGCCCTGTCGCATGGATCCGCACGATTGATACGTACCATTGATACACAAGTAAGGGAGATTTATGGAACAACTTGAACGTCCGTTGCCGGCGCCGCTGGCGCCTGAGGCGAAGCCGTACTGGGAAGGTCTGAAGCAAGACAAGCTCATGCTTCCACAATGTAAGGACTGCGGGAAAGCGCATTTCTACCCGCGCATCCTCTGCCCGCACTGTCATTCCCGCAACCTCACGTGGATCGAGGCGAGCGGCCGGGGCAAGCTCTACGCCTTCGAGATCCTCCACCGCTCATTCAACCCCGCGGTGAAGACACCCCTGCCCTATGTGCTCGCGATGATCGAGCTCGAGGAAGGGCCGCGCATGTTGTCGAATCTCATTAACATCAAGCCCGATCCAGCCCTGATCCGCTGCGATATGCCGGTGCAAGTCGTCTACTCCAAGCTGAATGACAACTTCACCCTCCCGTTCTTCCAACCTGCCAAGGCGAATTAATCATGGCTCAACACGACTTTATGCGCGAGCTTTCGAACACGGCCTGCATCGTCGGCGCAGCCGAGAGCGACGAAATGGGCATTTTGCCGCACAAGAGCCAGATGGCCTTGCACCTGGAATCCATCAGCAACGCGTGCGCGGATGCCGGACTCAAGGTCAGTGATGTGGACGGCATTTTTACCGCCGGTGCGCATTCACCGGCACTGATCGCCGAAGCGCTGGGCGTCACGCCGCGCTACGTTGACGGCACCAGCGTCGGTGGCTGTTCCTTCATCATCATGGTGGAGCACGCAATAGCGGCGCTGCATCATCACCTGTGCGATGTGGCGGTGATTACCCACGGCGAAAGCGGCCGCTCGCAAGTGGGCGTGACGCGGGTGCGCGACACCAGCATCGCCGGTTGTTACGAAATCCCCTACGGCTTCGGCGCCCCGCCGACCTGGTTCGGCCTCATCACCACACGGCACATGCACGAGTACGGCACCACACTTGAACAGTGGGCGCAGGTGGCGGTGTCCACGCGTCAGTGGGCGGCCCTGAACCCGAAAGCCATGTACCACGATCCTTTGACGATCGACCAGGTGCTCAAGGCCAAGATGATCGCTTACCCGTTCACCGTGCTGAACATCTGCCTCGTCACCGATGCCGGCGGTGCAATAGTGCTCACGCGCGCGGATCGGGCGCGTGACTGCGCCAAAAAGCCCGTCTACGTTCGTGGCACCGGCGAAGCGACCGAGCACGTGTCCGTGACGCAGATGCACGGCCTGCCGTTAAGCAAGGCCACGCGCATGTCCGGCGAGCGAGCAATGAAGATGGCCGGCGTCAGCCACGGCGACTTCGACCACCTCATGCTGTATGACGCGTTTACCTCCGGCCCGCCGATCATGCTCGAATCGATGGGCTTCGCGAAGCCCGGCGAGGGCGTCTCGTTCTTCGAAAACGGCAAGTCGACGCCGGGCGGGTCGCTGCCGATCAATACCAACGGTGGCGGCCTTTCGTATACGCATACCGGCATGTACGGCATGTTCCCGTTGATCGAGGCCACACGCCAGTTGCGCGGTGAATGTGGCGCACGGCAGGTGCCCAATGTGAAGCTGTCGCTGGTCAATGGCATGGGTGGCATGCTTTCGGCTGCGGGTACTGCGGTGTTGTCGAACGAGAAATAACGGCTAAGCGCGGCTAATACGGAAGTGCCTCACAGGGGTGATCCCTGTGAGGTACTTCCAACGGATGAGAATCCGCTACGTTCGGAAGCCAGCGTAGGGTGCAATAGGCGCAGCGCATTGCACCGCATGTAGGTTTCATCGACCACTGCATTCGGCGCAGTGCGCTTCGCTCACTGATGCCCTACGGATTGTGGGTTACGCGCGTTGAATCTGGTGCGCGGCAGTCTCAATCTGAACAAGGGAGTGTTGTGACCATGACCAAGGTCATCTGCCTCGCCGGCGGTATGGCGTCCGGTAAATCCTCCGCTGCGCTTTTTTTGAAAGAACAAGGCGCGCACGTGATCGATGCCGACGTGCTCGGCCATCGCACCTACGAAGCGGGCTCACCCGCCCACGCACAGGTGGTGGCCACGTTTGGCCGCGACGTACTGGCAGCCGATGGCACCATCGAGCGCAAGGTGCTGGGCGGAAAGGTGTTTGGCAAGCCCGCGGAATTGAAGAAACTCACCGATATCGTGTGGCCCGCGATACGCGCGCTCGCCGAAGCCGAAATCGCCCGAGTGCGCGCCAGCGGCGTCGCGCGCGTCATCGTGCTCGAAGCTGCCGTATTGTTTGAAGCCGGCTGGCAGGATATTGGCGACGAGGTGTGGGTGGTCGTGGTCGACCGCGCGACCGCCATCGTGCGCGCGATGCAGCGAGACAAGCTGCCGCAACCGACGGTCGAAAGCCGGCTCGATGCGCAACTGTCCAATGCGCAGCGCATCGCGCGCGCTGGCGTGGTGATCGACAACAACGGCACGCCGGATGCCATGCAGGCGCAACTGCGTTGTCATTGGCTCCGGATCAACGCCTGAGCTGCGTTGCTGCGGGTGGGCGCTTCATGGCAGCGGGTTAAAGTCACTTACTGCTGTTGCCGGGTGAGCGAAGTCAGGTAAGATTCTCTGATCGCATTCACCGATATTGACTGACCGCCATGACATCTGTTCCCGCCAAAAGCCATACCCTTGTTCGTGACGACGTTAAGCTGCATCATCTGGACTGGGGTAACGAGGGCCAGCACCCGATTGTGCTGGTACACGGCAGCCGTCTGCACGCGCATGTCTGGGACGACTTCGGCAGCCGCTTTAAAGACCGCTTTCACATTGTCGCGATCGATCAGCGCGGCCACGGCGACAGCGGGTGGTGTGCGCGCAGCCGTTATGAGCTGGAGGATTTCTATCAAGATCTGCGGGCGGTAATCGAGGCGCGCGGCCTCACCCGCTTTACCTTGATTGGCCACTCGCTGGGCGGACGCGTATCGATGCTCTACGCCGCGCGACATCACCACACGCTGGAGCGCCTCGTGCTCGTCGATATCACGCCGGGGCGCCCGGCTGCCGCAACCGCGGGCGCCGATATTTCGCGCATCACCGAAACACCGGGGCCGCGCGAGTTTGAATCGGAGGCAGAAGCAACGGCGTATTTGAGAAAATTATTGTCCCGCGCGCCCGTGCATGTGATCGAAGAAAGTGTGCGGTACGGCATGCGCATGACGTCCGCGGGCCGCTATGCCTGGAAGTACGATCCCGCAATGCTAAAGCGCTCCCCGGCCACGCTCGATCTCTGGAGCATGGTCAGATCCATCCCCACGCCCACGCTCTTGCAGTACGGCAGCCACAGCAATGTCGTATCGTCCGAACTGGCGGAACGGCTCAAGCAGACAATGCCGCAATGTTCAGTCGAGCGGATCGAAAACGCGGGGCACGGCCTGTTTACGGATCAGCCCGACGCATTCGCCGCTAGCGTGGAGCGATTTTTGGGCGTTTAGAGCGCAGCCCGCGTAGGGTGCAATAAGCGTAGCGCATTGCACCGCATGTGAGCTTCGTCGGTCGACGTATTCGGCGCAGTGCGCTTCGCTTACTGACGCCCTACGGATTGCGCGGTTTGCGCGTTGGTGCGCACGCGCGCGGACCGGGCGCGTGACTGTGCCAAGAAGCCCGTCTACGTTCGCGGCACCGGCGAAGCAACCGAGCGTGTCCGTGACGCAGATGAAACGCCTGCCGTTGATCGAGGCCACGCGCCAGTTGCGCGGCGAATGTGGCGCACGGCAGGTGCCTAATGTGAAGCTGTCGCTGGTCAACGGCATGGCAGCATGCTTTCGGCAGCGGGGACCGCGGTGTTGTCGAACGAAAAATAACGGCAAGCGAGGCGAATGTCGCAGACGCCAAGCACAGGTGTGATCCCGGTCAGATCAAGATTGTCTTGAATGTCCGATTTTGGCCGGGCACACCGCGTTAGCTTAGCGCCAAAATGCGGCCGTGCGCCAAGACCGCTGTTCTCACGAACGCCACAGAGGGGAGACCAACACCGGGCTCGTCCATTTGCGGTCTGTCTATGCACGCTCCGCAGATCCTCTGCGCTTTTCGCAAAGGCGAACGAATTCCGAGAAAAATCAGTCAAGGGCACCGCGAACGATGATCACCTCAAGCGCACACATTTTGAGAGATCTTCACGAAATCGCATTCAGCAACCTGCTGCATCGGTGGCAGCCAACAAGCTGGCTCCGTGAAGAGCATGACAAGTGATTTTTGTGTAGAGCAAATCCGCTTACCCCTTGCAGGAGCTTCGGGATAGAATCGTCAGCCGTAGTCAGCCGCTCGTTCGTGCCCGCGAGCTACCGAGCAGCTTTTTCTACACCCACTGCCGGATCAACATCTCATAATCCGTTGTCAACCGCCGCCGCATCCTCGACCGACAGATGGCTTGTGACGGGTGCCGGTATGGCCGGCGCGATCGCGATGGTGCTCTCGTCGACGATCGCCAATGTCGCCGTGCCGACGGTGATGGGCGCCTTCGGCGTGGGGCAGGATCAGGCGCAATGGCTGGCGACGGGATTCGTCGCGATGATGGTTGCGAGCCAACTGCTCAGCGCATGGTTTGTGCGCGCCTTCGGCGTGCGCGGCGCATTCGTGATGATCAACTGCATATTCTTTGCTGGCACCGCGCTCATTTTCCTGGGCACCAGCTTCGAGATAGTTGTTCTGGGGCGTGTGCTGCAGGGCTTCTCCGCTGGCGTCATAATGCCTATGGTGATGGCGCTCACAGTTTCTCAGTTTCCACCGCACCGTCGCGGGATGGCAATGGCCATCTACGGAACGGGCATTCAGATCGCCCCGATGATCGGACCCATGATCGGCGGCATAGTAATCGACGCCCTTGGTTGGCGTGCCGTCTTTCTCGTGCCGATCCCGGTCTGCGTGGTCGGGTTGCTCCTCGGCATTGCCTACCTGCCAGGGCGGGAAGAACAGTCCCTTCCGCCAAAATTCGGCTGGTCTAGCTACTCGTTGCTGGTCGCGACGCTGGCGAGTCTGCTCTTCGCCGGGGCGAACGGGCAGAACTATGGCTGGAGCTCCGACGCCATCTTGATGCTGGTGCTGATGGGCCTCTCCACCGGTGGAGCCTTCGTCTGGCTTCAACTGAGATCGGAGACGCCGCTGCTCGATTTCTCGCTGTTCAGGATCCCGCAGTTCGCATCGGCGGTCATCGTTGCGTTCGTGTTTGGCTTTGGCAACTTTGCGGCCAATTACCTGGTCCCCGTTAGTGTCCAGCAGGTGCAGGGCATGACGCCCTTTTTGTCCGGCCTGTTGCTGGTTCCGGCCGGCGTTATCGTCATTTTGGCCACACCGATTTTTGGCCGCCTGGCCGACGTGTTTCCGGCCCACCTGCTGGTGATGCTCGGTCTTTTCCTGTTTGCGCTGGGCAACTACTTTCTCAGCCAGACCGATGCGAATACGACCTTTCTGGCAATCAGCTGGCTGATCATCGTCGCACGCTTTGGAATGGCAATAATCATCCCCTCTCTCGACAGCTCGGCATTGCGCGCGCTCTCCCCCGAGCAGCTGCACCGGGGATCCGGAACAATCAATTTCATCCGGCAGTTAGGCGGAGCATGCGGCGTCACCGCTCTGGTGGTGTTCATCGAACGGCGCACGCAATTTCATATTGATGCCATGGCAGCGACCCAGACCGCTGGCAACTGGACGAGCCTTGAACTGCTCGCCAAAGTGCAAACATTGCTGGCGCAGGCGGGCGTGTCCGAAAACCTGCTCGGCGCCGGAGCGCTGCGCTACCTGGGAAAGATGATCGAGGCGCAGGCAAATGCCCGCGGTTTCAACGACGGCTTCCTTGTCATCGCAATCGTATTCGTGCTGGCGGTGATACCCGCTTGGAATCTGGACAAGGCTCGCCGGTCGCGCGGCAATCAGCCGGCGTAGGGTGCAATAAGCGAAGCGCATTGCACCGCGTACAAGCTTCATCGACCGACGCATTCGGCGCAGTGCGCTTCGCTTACTGACGCTCTACGGATTGTGGGTTACGCGCGTTGATGCCCTTAGCTCTCATCGGCTTTGTCTTTCCGCACGAGAAACTACCCTTCAACCCGCTGTTGGTGCGACGAAGGCCAGAAAAACACGCCCGCGAAATCGGTTGGAGATGGGAATGTCTTTACAAAATAATATAATAAAATCAAATACTTAATGTTTTCACTACACTGATGTCGAGCAAGTGTCCTTTGATTACACGGGTTGGGGCGGGGCGGAGAGTGCGACGGCAGAGAAATACCGCCAACGAGAAGTCAAAGTAAAATATTGACATCAATGACATCAAAATTGTAATATTGATATCAATCAAGGAGTTGTCATGGCCGTTGTCACTGTCCGCAATCTGCCCGACGAAACCCACCGCGCGATCAAGGTGCGGGCGGCGCATCATGGCCGCAGCACAGAAGCGGAAATTCGCGCGATTCTTGACGAGGCCGTGCGCCCGGCAGACCGCGTTAAAGTGGGCAGCGCACTGGCTGCATTGCGCGCAAAATTCGGCGGGGTTGATCTTGACGTGACGCGCGACCCCGCGCCCACCGAAGCGGCGAAGTTTGAGTGACTGTTGAATGATCATCCTCGACACCAATGTGGTGTCAGAGCCGCTGAAACCGCGCTTTGACCCTGCGGTCGAAGCATGGCTGGACCGGCAGCCCGCCGAAACGCTTTACCTCACGGCAACGAGTCTTGCTGAATTGCGCACGGGCGTCGCGCTCATGCCAGCAGGCAAGCGCAAGGCAGGTCTGGACCAGGCGCTGAGCGAGTTGCTGGGCAATATTTTTGCGGGGCGCATCCTCGCATTCGACGAAGCTGCCGCAGAAGCCTATGCAAACTTGGTAAGCCGCGCGAGCCGGGCGGGGCACACGTTGTCCGTTGGCGATGCACAGATCGCGGCCATCGCCACGACGCTCAACTTCATCGTCGCCACGCGCGACACCACGCCGTTCGTGGCGGCGGGGGTGACGGTGATCAACCCTTGGAAAGCTGGAGCCGAAAAGTGACCGTGAGAGTCTTCCGATCTGCTGCTGGAAATTCGACATCGGCCAATTTGATTCGTCTTGCCGTAGCGGCAGCAGAAACAGTCACGCCCGTGTTAGCGGGCGTGAGCGGGGACCGCCTTGCCGTCCTGTAAAATAACTTAATAAAAACAAATAGTTACGATATATTGGTGTCTGATCCCATATACGCAGTGCCCTTTGATTACTGACTCCTTGCAGGTTGCGCGCGTTGCGATAAACCGGCTTCTTAAGAAATAGTGACGGGTATTCGCGCTATTCAAAATATCCACCATTCTTGGCGGCCGCCTCAAAGGCACGATCAATAGCTTTCTCGTTGGCCTTTTTCATGGTCTCAGTCCACGGCCACGAACCAGGCAGTGCAGTATGTCCTGTCGGCTCAAAGAGTTTCGGAATGGCCACAAGAGCTTCAAAAATATCAGTAGCGTCTTTATCACTCGCCGAAAGCGAGTAAGCGTTTATGCGAGAGAGAACAATTTTCAGTGCAAGCGAAAATACAAATGATCCAAGGATTAAGTGCTCTCGCAGCTCCCAGCGAGCAGGCTGTGCGGGAGTGGTTACACGGCCATGTGCATAATCGTTACGACGACGAAAAAAATCTAGAATCCAAATCTCACGGACTGACTTAATCCCACTTTCCAGATTGTCTGTTCGGGGGCTGGTTTTCGGATCAAGTGGAGTGGAAAGAACAAACGCGGCACAAAATGCCTTTGCCAAATCATCAGACTTTCCATTCTTGCAACCGAAAAGACGTTCGAAGGCTCCGCAAAGAAGAACAATCTCAACCCGTTCCGCAATATCCTCACTGTCGGTATTTGCAAGATTGAAGCCTAAAATAGCTTCGTTGATTGAAGGATAGTCGTTATGTTGTCGGGCCTTTAACAATCCGTCCACCAGCGGAAAATCAATTTCTACTGCAAGCGGGGAATGAATGTGTTCAGCCTGCACCACGCGATATGTGATTCCTGTGATCAAATTTTGAGTGCTCCCGTCACGCCGCCTGGTCGTGATCGCAATAGCATTATTTTCAGAAGTAAAGTTTTGAACAATCAGTTTAAAC